>NZ_JAVGCX010000006.1:0-238128 GCF_052928325.1 Lysinibacillus sp. BSL11
TTCGCTCGACTTGCATGTATTAGGCACGCCGCCAGCGTTCGTCCTGAGCCAGGATCAAACTCTCCATAAAAGAAATTTGATTAGCTCAAATTGTTTTGCTGGCATCATGTTTGATGTCCAAAATTGTCTTTCGTTCACTAACCGAAGTTAGCTACTTAAAACTTTATTGATTACGTTTTGCTTGTTCAGTTTTCAAGGTTCATGTTTCTTTATTTCGTTGTCACCTCTTGGCGACTTATACATAATAACATCGATTATTCATGAAAGTCAACACTAAATCATAAGTTTTTTTAAAGAGATTCATTTTTTATTTTAAATTTTAGAAACGAGGTTATCATTATGGTCCGTAAAACGTTGATTTCACTGCTTTTTATTGGAATGCTCTTTGCCTTTTTAAAGCCTATAAATTCAACGATGATTTCTGTATTTAATATTGCGAATGCACCAGTAGTGGTCACGAAAGGACATTATGGCACATCTCTTATTGTAGAGATTTCTTTCTCTGATGACTCTCTATTAGAATGGCTCCAAACGGTGAAGGAGCCTTATCCACTTCTACTTTTAGATGCTGATTGGATGAAACGGTCACCCGATCATTTAAAAATTATCCAACAACGAAAATTGCCTACAGGATTACTTGGGCCAGATGATTCAGTAGAAGAACCCGTTGACATTGCGCTCATCCAAAAGGATATTGATACTTACGAAAAATATTTAAAAGAAAAACCTTTATGGTTTGCTACCCGAAATCATCAATATTCACAGGATTTACAGAAAACCTTATTCCAACAACAAATGAATTTACTATCTCCTTCTCTTATTTGGCAAGGTGAGAAAACTCCGAAATTACAAAAAGGTGACTTTGTCTTTTTCCCGCTCCATCAAAATAATCAAATATCCTTTAAAGAGCTTAACACTCTCATACAACAACATAAGTTTATGTCGATTGAAGAAAATATATTTGGTTATAAGGTTCAAACTAAAAAAGCGCCATAAAAAAATTGCCTCCACTACAGCGAGGCAATTTTTTCCTTATGCGTTTTTAGCCTGTTCACGACGAGCTTTGCGTCGTGCTTCTAATTTTTGACGATCTTCATCGGATTTTGCATTATATTTAGGTAATACTAATAATTGATACGCATTAACCGCCAATAATGGGAATAATAAAAGCGCAACATACTCATTAATATTTTCATCGCGACCCATCAATGCAATTGTCCATTCCAACGTTGTAATGACAATCATAAAGAATAGTGCCGAAATCATTACATGTTTTTTACCTGTTAATTTTACTTTTTGAACAGCTGTTGCTATGGCCCCGAAAATGAGGACAATTAATAGTCCTACATAGAACAACCAGCTTTGCCCATCCTTCACACCAGGAATAAAGCGGAAGAAAATTATATCGAAAATCGTTATGGCAATTAATAATAGCTGTACCCAATTCCATAATGTCAGTGTTCTAAAAATATTAACACCTACCTGATGAAGTGTTAAATAAGCAAAAAAGCCAGCTTGCGCTATAACACTCATTGTAAACCCTAAGAAAACCATCCATAAAAGTCCAGCGAAAAACTCACCCCATTGACCGTTTGCTATGTATGGTTGGAAGAATTCCCAGCGAATAAATAAACTAAAAACTCCGTTGACTGCACCACCAACGAGCATTGCAAAGAAGAAAAACTTTGCCCAATTTCGTATCGTCACAACTAAAAGTCCCCCAATTTCTCAATATATCTGTCCTTATTTTATCAATGCCTTGTTAAAAAAGCTATTTCTCATCCTAACGAATACATAAAGTCCTGAGAAATGTGAACAATAATTGAAAGAGTCTATCTAGAGAAAGGACTGATTGTCGATGCGAAAATTCACCTTATTATTGATTCTAATGCTTTTTCTTTCTGCCTGTTCACAAGATAAAACCTCTACCATGTCCTATGATGAAATAAAAAAAATCATGATTGACTCTTTACAAACAGAGGATGGTAAAAAGGCATTGCGACAGCTTTTAGAGGAGCCGAGTTTCCGTGAGCTCTTGATTTTAGAGCATGATGAAGTGAAAAAGGCTACCGAGGAAACTTTACTTTCCAAGGAAGCAGAAGACTTTTGGAAAAAAACCTTTGAAGATCCAAAGTTTAAAGAAACTGTTGCGAAAAGTATGCAAAAACAGCAACAGGATATTATGAAGAACTTAATAAAAGATCCGACTTTCCAAAAGGATATGGAGGCATTTTTCGGGCAACCCGATATGCAAAAGCAGTTGGAGACTATCCTTAAATCATCCAATATGCGCAAGCAAATGGAGGAAGTTGTAAAGGAAACGATCGAAAGCCCTTTAATGCAATCGAAATGGCAGGAACTTATTAAGAAAAGTGGCGAAACCGGTTCATCAGGAAGTGGCGATAAGAAAGAAGCGAGTGGCGATAGTGGTGGCGGATCGGATAAGGGACAAAAAAGTACCGAGTAGCCTTGGTAATGTAAAAACGGATTTCCCCCTAAAATTGGTGGAAATCCGTTTTTTTATTATTTATTTAATTTATCGATGATTTTCGTCGCAATGTCTAAATAAATTTGTCCTGTTGTATGTTTTTCAGCGTATACAGAAGGAGCAAAATCTTCATCTGTCCAATCTGGTTGCCCAAGCGGGATTTGTCCAAGCAACTCTGTACGTAGTTCGTCAGCTAGCTTTGGTCCTCCACCTTGCCCAAAGACAAATTCTCGGTCACCTGATTTAGATTCAAACCAAGCCATGTTTTCGATAACTCCTAAAATTTCATGGTCTGTTTGAAGCGCCATTGCCCCTGCACGAGCTGCAACAAATGCTGCGGTTGGGTGTGGTGTTGTTACCACAATTTCTTTTGATGATGGTAACATTTGATGGATATCTAATGCAACGTCACCTGTGCCAGGAGGTAAATCTAATAATAGATAATCTAATTCACCCCACTCAACATCACGGAAGAATTGATCTAATACTTTACCTAGCATTGGTCCACGCCATACGATCGGTGCATTATTTTCTACAAAGAAGCCCATTGAAATCATTTTTACCCCAAAGCGATCTACTGGGAAAATACGATTATCGACTACCTTAGGCATATCCGTCACACCCATCATATCAGGTACACTAAATCCATAAATATCTGCGTCAATTAAGCCGACTTTCTTTCCTAGACGAGCTAAAGCTACAGCTAAGTTAACTGATACTGTCGATTTACCAACTCCACCTTTACCAGAAGCAATTGAAATTACTTGTACTGTGCTTAATGGAGATAAAATATCTTGTGCTTCCGACTCTGTTGCTGTGCCACGGAAGCTTTGTAATTTCTCTGTAGATAGTTCTTCAAAACGAATACCAACAGTGTTTACACCCGCTTCTTTCAACACCTCAACAACTTTCATTTGTAGTTGTAATTGTTCTGGTGTATTCAGTTTGGCAATGGCAATTTTTACACTGACATGATTTTTTTCTTCTTTTATTGCTACGTTCGTAATACCATCTGTTTCTGCAAGCGATTTATGTAAAAATGGATCTTGTAGTTGTCCCAGTATTTCTCGTACTTGTTGTTCAGTAATCACGACGAACACTCCCCTTATATTGTCTCAATATTAGTATATCATAATGATTTGATTTACGTTGTAGATGTTGCTCTACTCAATTTTGGCTAATAAATAGTCTTCTATACCTTCAACTATGGCATCTGCCATTTTTTCTTGATAGTTTTTGTCCACTAATAATGCTCGTTCCTCATCATTACTAATAAAACCAGTCTCCACTAAAGCTGCAGGTACTTCCGCTTTCTTCAATAAATAGATTTGCTTAATAGACAATGCTTCACGATCTGTATTTTTTAAATTGGTGCGAATGGATTGTTGAATACTCTTGGCAAGAATCTCTCCATCAGCATGTCCTTCCTTATGGTAAAATACCTGTGCGCCACGCCATTTTGTTTCAGGTATGGCATTTGCATGAATAGTTATAAATACATCAGGCTTTTCTTTTTCCACGATATCCTTTCTTAGGAAGATATCTTGTTTTTTCCGTTCTCTCATTGTTCCATATTTTTCTGATGGCGCATGCTCATCGATTACATCCCCATTTTTTGTTCGTGTCATTATAACCGTTGCGCCTTTTTTCTTTAATTGCTTCTCTACATGCTGAGCAATTGCAAGTGTAATATCCTTTTCAATCACTTCGCCCTTTGAAGCTCCTCCATCCTCACCACCATGCCCTGCATCAATGACAATCTTTATGCCACCAAGTGGGTCCGGTAAGAAGAAGTTACGGTCCGAAGCATTTGTTTCATATGCCACGACCACTATACTCATAAGCATAATTACTCCTAGTGCAAGCCAGCGCTTCACCCATATCCACCACCCTTTTACATTTAGTGTACGAAATTAGTGGATGAACTATGCCAGAAAGTAAAAAAAACTCCCAAGTCACAAACTTGAGAGTTTTAATTTCTTCTATAATTAAGGGATTTTATTGGATTGTAAAATTAGGATTAAATTCACCTGTATATGGCTCATGCTCTACAAATACAGTTAGATCATTGCCATCTTTGTCTTTACCTGTTCGTTTATATGTGAATTTCTTATCGTTGATTTCTGTAATTTCAAGAGCTACACCATACTTATTATCACCGACAGAAACATGCGCTCTTATTTTATTATCATGAATGACATCAAAGTAACCATAGTCTCCACGACTTTCACCTGTTTCAGGATTAAAGAACTCATATTTATTTGTATTTGCATCATACTTTGCAATGCTGATGAAGTTTGAATTAAATTCTGTTACATCATTACCCGCTTCATCTAACACAACTGTTCCATGCCATAGTGTATCAGCTAGAATTTTGTCTCCGTCAACGTCTGTAACTATTTCACCTGTTGAAGCATCTAACGTTTTATGGGAATCAGTAAATGACAGTTCTTTTTCTTTATATGGAATATGTTCCACGAATACTTCTACATCATTGCCCGCAGCATCTTTACCCATTCTTTTATAAGTAAAGATACTATCGTTTAGCTCAGTGATCTCGACAACAGCTTGGTAGTTTTTTGATTCTGAAATTAATATTCTTTGTTTCCCATCATTTGTGATAAAGAATGTCCCTTTATCCTCACGACTTTTACCGGTAGCAGCGTCAAAGAACTCATAATGACCTGTCTGAGCATCATATTTTGCTAAGCCAATGAAGTTTGCGTTCTCCGCAGTTAAATCATTGTTATCTCGATCATAAACTTTTGTTCCTTGCCAATTTGTACCACTTAGAATATTAGCCATTTCTTGTCCCTTTGTTAATTGCTCTTTGACAGTATTTTCTGTTGCGGCACTTTCTGTTTTAACTTCCTCACTATTCGTCGTATTGCCTTTAGTAGGCTCCTTATCTTGACATGCTGCCAATAATGCAATAGCTGCAACAGATACTATTAATAATTTTTTCATACCTACTTACCTCCATCGGTTCGTTTATATTTTGAGTTACATCAAACCCATCATGACCATTTTTTAAAAATGAAAGGTTTGTTGTACCTTCTAAAAACTATATTAAAGTGGAATGTTAAACTCCCCCTAAATAATTTCTTAAAAAATCATAAACCTATACAAAAATATTTTTAATATATATTAAATCTGCACACTAATAGTGAGGTTTATGTAAAAAAAGCTATTTATTTTTTTCTACATATACTTAATTTATGGGTGATCGACATTTCTCACAAACGCGTACCTCAACATTATTTATTATAGGAAAAAGCTAAACCTAGCATATCTTTTTAATATTACTCGTATAATTCGCTACATGTTACCATATTTTTATAAACGGAAAAGTAGGCTACAGTGATATACCACTAGTCTTTTGGCTGTTTTAACCAAAGAAAAGAAGGTGGAAAAATGATTGATCAATTAATACTTTCAGCAGCGAACGGCGATACTGATAAAGTATTAGCACTTCTGCAAAATGGCATCAATATTAATACAACGGATCAGTATGGAAGAACCCCTGTCTTAGCTGCCACTTATAATAACCAGGTGGATACTGTGAGGGTGCTCATTCAACATGGTGCTGATATTAATATTAGAGATAATAACCTTGAGAACGTACTTTTACATGCAGGGGCATCAGGCTATTTAGAAATCGTTAAACTTGCCATATCTTCAGGGGCAGATACAAAGCTAACTAATCGCTTTGGTGGAATTGCCATCATCCCTGCATCCGAACGGGGACATGTTGAGGTGGTCCGAGAGCTACTTAATCACTCAGACATTCATGTCAATCACATTAATAATTTGCATTGGACAGCTCTATTGGAGGCAGTCATATTAGGCAATGGCGGGGAGAAACATCAAGAAATTGTGCAATTATTGGTGGATCATGGTGCTGATATAACTATTGGAGATCGAGATGGTGTCACACCATTGCAGCATGCAAAAAAGCTAGGCTTTTATGAGATTGAGCAAATTTTAAAAGAAGCTGCACGCGAACGAAATAACAGTTAACACTATAGGAGGTTTATTCATGATTCAAGAAATCATCTAGAGAGATGTAACCTTCAAGATACGATTCTAGGTGGCCTCACTTCGGTATTAGCTGACCAGCTGCATCCATTTCACCTGCAGTTTCATAAGAAATAACGTTAAGCAATCTTTGAGGTTACTTCAAAGATTGCTTTTTATGATGGAATGACAAAAAGACCCTTTCCTCGAAAGTAGAAAGAGTCTTGGGGTAGATGTTTTGTCTGCCTCTGACTCCGTAAAGACCAAATCATCTTTAAACGGTACGCCATTTGTAAAGGTTACGAATTCTCTTCTGGTAATAGAATAATAACAGTAGTTCCTTTACCTTCTTCACTATATATACGAAAACTGGCATTTCTCATAAGCTTAAATTTTTTCAAAGGATTCGTAAATCCAATACGTGAGTTTTCTTCATTTACTAATCGTTGCAACTTTTCTTCTGAGATACCGACCCCATTATCATCAATTTTAATACGTATAAATTGACCTTCTCGTTGCACACTCACCTCAATAGTACCACCTTCTTTTTTCTTCGAAATCCCGTGAAAAACTGCATTTTCAACTATAGGCTGAATTGATAATGCTGGAATCAAAGATTGAATGGACTCATCTATATCATACGCAACTGTAAGACGATCACCAAAGCGCATTTTTTCAATATAGAGATATGCTTTTACAAGATCTATTTCATCTTCTATTGAAACCATGCTGTTACGATAATGGACATTCAGCTTGGCACGGAAATAGGTTGCTATACTGTATAAAGCCTCTCGTGTATTTTCTATATTTGTATAGCTTAAGCCGATAATAGTATTAAGTGTATTGTAGACAAAATGAGGAGTTACTTGCGCATATAAATAATTCATTTCATCCTCAATCGCATCAATGGAAGATTGTCGAACTGCTAGTAATGATTGAATACGCACTAGTAATTCATCCATCGCAATCGGTTTTTGCAGATAATCATTTGCCCCGACTTGTAAAGATAACACTAAATCTGAATGCTGCATAATGGCTGTTAATACAATAATCGGTAATTCCAACATATCGTATTGCTTTCGTACTTGTTTGCATAATTCATAGCCTGACATACCATTCATCATTAAATCGACTAACATGCAATCTACTTTATGTTTCTTTACATATTCCATCGCATCAAACCCATTATCTACCCCAATAACGGTATAGCCTTTTTGAATTAATGCGTCCACTAGTACTTTTATATTTACATGATCATCATCAACAATGAGTATGGTTTTGTCATTACCTTTATGCAATAATGGTAAATCTAGCTGTAGTATATTATCTGTTCGATTGCCCATCTGTTGTTGTGCTTCAATATCTAGTTTTTCGAGTGTGGCAAGCGGCACCGTAAAAGTAAAAATTGTTCCAACACCTAATGTACTTGTTACATGAATTTCTCCATTTAACTGTTCTACTATATTTTTTGAGATACTCAATCCTAACCCAAGTCCCCCACTTTTTTTATCTTTCTTTACTTGATAAAAGGAATTAAAAATTCGATCTAAGTCTTGTGATGGTATACCAATTCCAGTATCGCTTACTTGTATTTCCATATAATCATTACGTACACTAGCTAAGACTGTAATTTGTCCATGCTTTGTATGTTGCAAAGCATTATAGAGTAAATTATAAAGCACTTGTTTCAATCGTAATTCATCTGTATACATATGAGGTAAATTAGAATCTACTGCACTGATTAACCTTATGGATGTATCACTCGACAGTAAACTACGAATTTCCTCAATTACTTCATCAATTACGCTTATCGGCACAACACGAGGGGTAACACGAACTTCTCTGGTCATATGATTCGAAGAGATCAATAAATCCTCTACTAAATAACCTAAACGTTGCGCGACATTATGTATTAAAATGACATTTTCTTGTTGCTCACGCTTTAAAGGTCCTTGTAAACCTTCCATTAATGATTTGGATATATTTAAAATACCATTTAAAGGCGTACGTAATTCATGAGACGTTTTCAATAAAAACTCATCCTTCATTTGATTATGCATCAAGAGCTCTTCCGATAACGCTTGAACTTCCTTAAAAGATGTATTCGCTCGGAAGCTAAGCAGAGCTGCAAAACTATATAGTGTAAAAATAAACAATAATTGTTCACTATAAACCATAGGTATATCAAAAATGTAATACATTACCATTAAAAAAGTATAACAAGTAAGAGATACTAAAAGAATTAGAATATAACGTGAGCCATCTACACCTTTCATAAGCACACGTAATAGCACAAACACATTATAAAGCCCAACTGGAATAAAAATTACTGCAAAGATTATTTGTGATAGAACTAGATTTTCTATTGGTATATTCATACTATTTTTTGTAATCGGGTTGTAAACCCCATAGATAAAAAAAAGTAAACCTAACAAAATACTAATAATATAAATCGCTTTTTTCCTCATAAACTCCGGATACAAATAAAAGAGAAATAATGCTAAACAAACATCAACAAGTGGTAAAATCCCTAATTGTAAACGTACTTGCTCATTTATAGTTAAATGTGTAAAAATAAGAAAAAATATTTTTTCATTAGTAAACGACATGTACAGTCCGAATAATATAGTGAATAACCCCAAAAACAATTCTTCTTTACGCTTCCGATTTTGACTATACGATATAATATAAATCGCACCGAATACAATATAACCAATACATACAAACGATTCTGCTAAAATTTTCATGCTAAGGTCTCTTTGAATAGCATCCTTTGTTCCAAACTCAATAGGAAAAGTAATACCGGCTTTTGGATAATTATAATTTCCAACATGTATTACTATATCAAGCATTAGATTCTCACTTTGTGCAAACACCGTATATTTATCATCATTTTCGAACTTAAAGTCCTTTAAGGTTTCACTCGGATTCCCCATACTACCTACATCTTCTCCATTTATGAAAACACGGTTAGATTGACGAATTGAACGAATGTATAATCCATATTCCCCTTCAACTGGGACATTTATCTGAACATGATACGTTCCTACAGTAAGTCCTTCCTCATTTGGTTCTACAAAGCTATTCCAAGTAGCTGGTACCTCAATTGGTATTTTCTCGCTCTCATAAGCGCTGAATGAATCACTTGATGATAGTAAGATATTTGGATAGAAAGACCATTCTCCATCTAGTTTTAAAATAGTCTTTTCTTGTAGGTCTTTTTCTTCAATCGTAACGATCCCATTCTGCGCAATCGGCTGACTACTACTAACAAAATACTCCCCATTGCCAATAAAATATACGATAATAAATAGCATAATAATGGTCAAAGTAATGCTAATATTTTTTTTCACTTTCACCCCTCCCCTACTTGAACACAATTATATGTAACATCAAACTAGAATGAAATCCATTATGCAATATGACTATCACCTGTATTTCTCATATCAGTCCTCTTACGCATCCTATCATAGGGCTGTTAAACAAATTCTGAACAAACTATATTGTAAATGCATCGTCTAGTATGGATTACTATCACTGATTTGAATGATGTTTGACATTAAGTGATCCTCGCGAATGTCTCATAGGCTTCTCACATGTATCTACAAAGTAATGGTGAAATTCTTAATAATTTTAATCCATTCTTGCTTCAAATCTCTTTTCCCTTTTTCAAAATTACATTGATTTTTAATCAAGGGGTATTGTTTTTGTTATCAACGTAAAAAAAAGCTCCTCTCAGGTAAACCTGAGAAGAGCTTGAAATCGTTGATATAAATATTAACGTTTTGAGAACTGAGGTGCACGACGAGCGCCGCGTAGACCTGGTTTTTTACGTTCTTTCATGCGTGAATCACGAGTAAGTAATCCAGCTGATTTTAATGCAGCACGGAAATCTGGGTCTACTTGAAGTAGAGCACGAGCGATACCGTGACGAACAGCACCAGCTTGACCAGTGTATCCACCACCGTTAACGTTTACGTGGATATCATAGCTTCCTGTAGTTTCAGTAGCTACTAATGGTTGTTTAATTACTTCGCGTAATGCAGCGAATGGTACGTATTCTTCGATTTCACGTTTGTTGATAACAATTTTACCTGTACCTGGTACTAAACGTACGCGAGCTACAGAGCTTTTACGGCGACCAGTGCCGATGTATTGAACTTGTGCCAAAGTAATATCCTCCTCTTAATTTATATTATCCGCGAAGCTCGTATGCTTCTGGTTTTTGTGCAGCATGTGGATGCTCTGTTCCAGTGTAAACATTAAGTTTAGTGAACATTTTGCGACCTAAAGAGTTTTTAGGAAGCATTCCTTTAACTGCTAATTCGATCATTCTTGTTGGGTACTTATCTAGCATTTCACCAGCAGTACGTGTTTTTAAACCACCCGCAAATTGAGTGTGGTGACGGTATAGTTTACCCTCTAATTTGTTACCAGTTAAATGGATTTTGTCAGCGTTGATGATGATTACGTGATCACCTGTGTCAACGTTTGGTGTGAATGTTGGTTTATGTTTACCACGTAAGATTGCAGCTACTTCAGAAGCTAAACGTCCAAGAGTTTGGCCTTCTGCATCAACTACTAACCATTTACGGTCTACTTCGTGACCTTTAGCCATGAATGTTGTACGCATGTATATATCCTCCTAATCGATTCGATTACCGTTATTTTTCATTAGACTACACTATAAGTTTCGGGGCTTATTTGTGGTGGTAATGAAAATACCATCTGTTATCATATAATGAATGACTTTTAAAGTCAAGCAATTTCATTAAACACCTGGTGAAGTTGTTCAGAATTGTAGAACGCCACTAATAGAACACTTTTTCTAAGTATAGCCCTTGTGGTGGTGCGGTTTTACCCGCCTTATCACGATTACCTGAAGCAACTACCTGGGACACATTGTCAACCATACGTCGACCTATCCCAACCTCCCAAAGAGTACCTGCAATAATACGTACCATATTATATAAGAAGCCATTCCCTTCAATCACCATATGTAGCTCTTCACCATGCCATTCAAATTGCAACAATGTTACTGTGCGTACTTTATCTTTCACGCTTGTATTCGCCGCACAAAAACAAGAAAAGTCATGTGTACCAGTAATAGCCTTAGCTGCCTCTTGCATCGCCTCTACGTTAGGTTTGACCCCATTTGTCTCCACTGTATAATATCTGCGGAATGGACTTTGGATAGGCTCACAAGACCAAATATAGCGATATCTTTTGCCAGCCACGTCGTAACGCGCATGAAAGTCATGTGCCACTTCCTCTACCGATAATACACGAATATCTCTTGGCAGTTGCACATTCAAAGCCTTTCGATACTTTTCTGCTGGAATCGCAAGTGGTGTGTCGAAATGCAATGTTTGCCCTGTCGCATGTACTTTAGCATCTGTACGACCACTTGCAGTTACCTTAACCTGTTCTCCCTTATGCATAATGGCTAGAACACGTTCAAGCTCAGCCTGCACTGTGCGTTCCCCTGGCTGTACCTGATAGCCCGAAAAAAGTGTGCCATCATAGCTTATAATTACTTTTAATCGTCGCATATAGCCTACTCCTTTAACTTCTATAGAAGAATAGCAATACGCCTATTGCTACTAATAACACAATCGCAAATGTATCCCCCATATCCCATTTTAACCTACGGTACCTAGTGCGTCCTTCACCACCGCGATAGCCTCTTACTTCCATCGCTGTTGCTAAATCTTCAGCCCGTTTAAATGCACTGACAAAGAGAGGCACAAGCAATGGCACTACAGCCTTTATACGGTCCTTAATTGGTCCAGATGATAAATCAGAGCCCCTTGCCATTTGTGCCTTCATAATTTTATCCGTCTCATCCATTAAGGTTGGAATAAAACGTAATGAGATGGACATCATTAAAGCCAATTCATGAACGGGTACTTTTATTGCTTTTAAGGGATTCAGTAGAACCTCGATACCGTCCGTAATGGAAATTGGTGATGTAGTTAACGTTAAGATTGACGTCATAAATACTAATACTAGAAAACGAATTGAGATAAATATTCCCCGCCTAATCCCTTCGTCATAAATGGTAATGAATTTAGATTCAAACACAGGGACGCCTTCCTTTGTCATAAAAATATGGAGCAGGAATGTGAAGGCCATTAAAAAGAGTACTGGTTTGAGTCCATTTATTAAAAAGTATAGACGAATACGCGATACTAATACAATCAGTAGCGTGAATGCGAGTAACATAGCATATGTCACGGTATTATTGGCTAAAAACACAATAATAATAAAGGCGAACACAAAGATCAGCTTTGATCGTGGATCAAGTTTGTGTACGGGTGAATTACCAGGTAAGAAGCGCCCAAAGATCATTTTTTCCATCATGACTCTGCACGCTCCTCTCTAAGTGCTTGAGCAATTTCAGCAGCAAGCTCTTCCTCTGTTAAGCAAACCTTAGACAAGGAATGCCCCATCATGTCCTCAATCTTTTGCTGAAAGCGGACAATACGTGGTGGCTCTAAACGGAATTTCTTTAATGTTTCAACATCTTTAAAAATAACTCGTGGTGATCCACTTAAAACATTCTTTCCTTCATGCATGATCACAATATTATCTGCATATCGAGCGGCATCCTCCATACTATGGGTTACTAGAATGGTTGTAAGATGACGTTCTTGATGGAGCTGATAAAACATATCCATAATTTCCTTTTGACCTCGTGGATCAAGACCTGCTGTTGGTTCATCTAAGACAATAACCTCAGGGTCCATCGCCAAAACACCTGCAATCGCTACTCGACGCATTTGACCACCTGATAAATCAAACGGTGATTTATCCAAAACATTATCTGGCAAACCAACTAAGCTGACAAGTTCTCTTGCACGAGCTTCAGCCTCCTCCTCTGATATACCAAAGTTCATTGGGCCAAACATAATGTCCTTCAACACGGTTTCTTCAAATAATTGATGCTCTGGAAATTGAAAGACAATGCCAACCTTTTGTCTTACAGCTTTTAAGTCCTTTGCCTTTTTTCCAGCTACAATTTGACGATCTCCTATATGTACTTCTCCTGAAGTAGGTCTTAGAAGCGCGTTAAAATGCTGCAGAATCGTAGATTTTCCAGAACCGGTATGGCCAATTATCGCTTGATAAGTATGAGATGGAATGTTAAAATCCACATCGAATAATGCCCGTTTTTCAAAGGGTGTTCCTTGTGCATAGGCATAGCTTACTTGTTGAAGTTTGATGTCCATAAATCATTCACCAACTCTTCTTCTGTCATATGTTGCCCCATTAATGGAACACCTTCCTTTTGCAATAGCTTTGATAACTTCAAGGCAAATGGCAAATCTAGTCCAAATTCAACTAGCTTGTCCCCAAGTGCAAAGATTTCAGCAGGTGTACCTTCTGCAAATTTCTTACCATCATTCATAAAAAGAACACGATCCGCTAACATTGCCTCTTCTAAATCATGAGTAATAGATAATACTGTTAATCCTGTTTCTGCACGTAATGTTTGAACCGTTTGTAAAACCTCTGCACGACCCTGAGGATCTAACATGGATGTAGCCTCATCTAAAATTAAAAGCTTCGGCTTTAATGCAAGTGCCCCAGCAATGGCTACACGCTGTTTTTGTCCACCAGATAAATGATGTGGCTCATGGTCTAAAAACTCACTCATTTTTACCTGTTCGAGTGCCGCATGTACACGTTTTACCATTTCTTCAAAGGGGATACCGTTGTTTTCCAAAGCAAATGCTACATCATCCTGTACCGTTGCTCCAACGAATTGATTGTCAGGGTTTTGAAAAACCATTCCCATTAAGGAGCGAGATTCCCAAAGATTTTCTTCATTCAAGGGTTCGCGCAATATTCGTACATCTCCCTGTTGAGGAAACAATAAACCATTCATCAGCTTGGCAATGGTGGACTTACCAGAACCATTATGTCCTACAATAGCAATCCACTCACCTTCTTCCACCGCAAAGCTAACATTTTCAACAGCATTACGACTATTTGGATTTTCTGGTGTATATGAAAAAGTTACATTATTTAAAGATAAAATTTCAGACATATCTAGAACTCCTCTCCTACGCTCAGCTCTACTAATTAACTTACACTTTTTTATGTATGAATTCTACTACAATCCGTATGTCGATAAAAGAAAAATACTACAATAACAACTCAAATTGATATTGGTTTAATAAATAACAAAATAACACCCATATATTAAAAAAAGCACCACAAATTGGCGCCATCTAATCTAATAAAAAAGCGCGCACCTCATTCGATAGAAATGCGCTAGTCGTTACATTTACAAGAAATATGGGTGCTCAAGCCCTTATTTCTCCTGAATGAGGTGCGGAGAGCTAAACGAGACGCCACACTAATAAGTGTCCGCTCATCATAACGCTCAGCTTAATTATTTGTCGTATAAATCATTTATAAAGAAAGAGGGTGGTGATTCCCACCCTCTTCACCACAAGTTTTCTCTTATGATTAAACTAGTTCAATCACAACAACAGGTGCACCGTCGCCACGACGTTGACCTACTTTAAGAATACGAGTGTAACCACCTTGACGCTCAGCATAACGTGGTGCAACATCATCAAATAACTTTTGAAGTGCAAATGATGTTGATTCGTTACCTTCTGCATCAGTCGTTGTTACTAGTTCACGACGGATGAATGCAGCAGCTTGACGGCGTGCATGTAAATCTCCGCGTTTACCTAAAGTAATCATTTTTTCAACAGCTTTACGTACTTCTTTAGCGCGAGCCTCAGTAGTTTCGATACGCTCGTTGATGATTAAATCAGTAGCTAAGTCACGTAACATCGCTTTACGTTGAGAACTTGTACGACCAAGTTTTCTGTAACCCATGGATGTTTCCCTCCTTTATAGAAAAAAATCTGATCTTGTTAGTTGTGTTTAAATCGCTTAGTCTTCTTTGCGTAATCCTAAACCAAGCTCTTCTAACTTCGCTTTTACTTCTTCTAATGACTTACGTCCAAGGTTACGAACTTTCATCATATCGTCTTCTGATTTATTCGCAAGTTCTAGTACTGTATTAATACCAGCGCGTTTTAAACAGTTATAAGAACGAACAGAAAGATCAAGTTCTTCGATAGTCATCTCTAAAACTTTTTCTTTTTGATCTTCTTCTTTTTCGACCATGATTTCAGCAGTTTGTGCCTCATCTGTCATGCCAACGAAGATGTTAAGATGCTCGGTTAAAATTTTTGCTCCGAGCGAAATCGCCTCTTTCGGACCGATGCTGCCATCTGTCCACACATCAAGAGAAAGTTTGTCGTAGTCAGAAGACTGACCAACACGAGTATTTTCCACTTGGAAATTGACGCGTGATACTGGAGTGTAAATAGAGTCGATCGGGATCACGCCGATAGGAAGATCCTCACGTTTGTTTTGATCAGCAGGAGTGTAACCACGGCCGCGTTGTGCATACATACGCATACGTAAATGACCGTTTTTAGCGATTGTTGCAATATATAGATCTGGGTTTAAAATTTCTACGTCACTGTCATGTGTAATGTCAGCAGCCGTAACTGTACCATCGCCTTTAACATCAATCTCAATAACTTTTTCTTCGTCAGAGTAGATTTTAAGAGCTAGTTTTTTCACGTTCAAAATGATTGAAGCTACATCTTCTACTACACCTTCTACAGTTGAGAATTCGTGAAGAACACCATCAATTTGAATTGAAGTGACAGCAGCTCCTGGTAATGAAGACAGAAGGATACGACGTAAAGAATTACCCAAAGTGTTTCCATATCCGCGTTCAAGCGGTTCTACAACAAACTTTCCATATTTGGAATCTTCGCTGATCTCCACCGTTTCAATCTTTGGTTTTTCAATTTCGATCATTTTATTTACCCTCCTTCAAAACATCGAATGTATAGGTTCTTTCCATCATAGATTCGATCGTCAATGACGTATCGTTTATTATCTGCACAAGACAGTCTGTACAAAAAATGATGTTCTCATACAATATGAGACGCACCCATTACACGCGACGACGTTTTGGCGGACGGCAACCATTATGAGGAACTGGAGTAACGTCTTTAATAGCAGTTACTTCTAAACCAGCAGCTTGAAGTGCACGAATTGCAGCTTCACGACCAGCACCAGGACCTTTAACAGTTACTTCCAACGTTTTCAGACCATGTTCAAGGGATGTTTTAGCAGCAGTTTCTGCAGCCATTTGAGCAGCGAATGGTGTAGATTTACGTGAACCACGGAAACCAAGAGCACCAGCACTTGACCAAGATACAGCGTTACCTTGCATATCTGTAATCGTTACGATTGTATTGTTAAATGTAGAACGAATGTGTGCGATACCAGATTCGATATTCTTTTTCACACGACGTTTACGAGTTTGTTGTTTACGAGCCATGTTAAGAAGGAACCTCCTTTACCAATTATTTTTTCTTGTTCGCAACTGTTTTACGAGGACCTTTACGCGTACGCGCATTGTTCTTCGTATTTTGACCACGAACAGGTAAGCCACGACGGTGACGGATACCACGGAATGAACCGATTTCCATCAGACGTTTAATATTTAATGAAGTTTCGCGACGTAAGTCACCTTCAAGTTTGTAAGAATCTAATTGTTCACGGATTTTGTTTAACTCATCTTCAGTTAAGTCGCGTACGCGTGTATCTTCTGAAATACCTGCATCAGCTAGTACTTTCTGAGCTGTAGTTTTACCAATACCGAAAATGTACGTTAATGAAATTACCACGCGTTTGTCGCGAGGAATATCAACACCAGCAATACGTGCCATGTACGTTGTGCACCTCCTTTAGAATTAACCTTGTTTTTGTTTATGTTTAGGATTTTCACAGATTACCATTACTTTACCGCGTCGGCGAATTACTTTACATTTTTCGCAGATCGGTTTCACAGATGGTCTCACTTTCATCTAACCTAACCTCCTTAGTAGTCCGGAGCGCAAAAGATTATTTAAAACGGTATGTGATACGACCGCGAGTTAAATCATAAGGAGATAACTCAATAGTAACCTTATCTCCAGGTAGAATACGGATAAAGTGCATACGAATCTTACCAGATACGTGTGCTAGAATCACATGTCCATTTTCTAATTCTACCTTAAACATCGCGTTTGGCAAAGTCTCAACAACTGTCCCTTCGACTTCAATTACATCATCTTTCGCCATCTACTCTGTCTCCTCTCTATATGCAAATTAAAGTTCTCATCGTTACATCAAACGGATATCTGCTGCAACTTTAGAAGCAACCTCGTTTCAACATATGTTTGGATTGTATGAGAGATGTTTGAAAGACGCTCGTCTGGTTTCGCTTCACACAATCCACGGAATATACAGAACCAGTAAGGGCACTGAATCTCCCATGTTTACACGAATACCGGAATGTCTTGGATGAGATATTCATACCCGTTACACAGATGCTTCCACGAAACCCATTATACTCCTCCAAAAACTATGTTGCACTTTTAAGAAGAAATATATACCGGGCACAATATGCTTTTGCAACTCTCAAAAAAATTATGTTTCGTTGTTGCTTCCGCATGCCTCCCGCGGAAGCAGTACTCTGCGCCCGGAGCCGGGTATCAGCTGCGGCTGCCCTGTAATAGAGCATCAAGATCAGCAAACACTTTGTTAATATCTTGCTGTCCATCTATATTAGTTAACACGCCTTTAGCTTGATAGAAATCAAGTAGAGGTTGTGCTTGTTTCATATTTACTTCCAGACGGTTCGCAACCGTTTCAGGATTATCATCTGCACGTGTATAAAGCTCGCCACCATCTTTATCACATTTCCCTTCCTCAGCAGGAGGATTGAAAATTAAATGATAGGATGTGCCACAAGTTTTACAAATACGTCTACCTGAAAGACGAGCAATTAACTCATCCTTTTCAACTTGAATGTTTAATGTATGCTCAATAGCTTTACCTAGGTCAGCAAGAATGCTATCTAAGGCTTCAGCTTGAGGAACAGTACGTGGGAAACCATCTAATAAGAATCCTTTTTCACAATCAGGTTTAGCCAGTCGCTCACGAACAATACCAATCGTTACTTCATCAGGTACAAGTGCACCTTGATCCATAAACGACTTAGCTTGTAAGCCTAGTTCAGTACCTTCTTTAATTGCAGCACGGAACATATCGCCTGTAGAAATATGAGGAATTGCGTACTTCTCAACAATTTTATCTGCCTGAGTACCTTTACCAGCACCTGGCAGACCCATTAAAACGATATTCATTAGGAAATATTCCTCCCACAAAAGGTTTGCTGATTAAAGGAAACGATGGAACGTTCCCTAAAAACCAACATTATTTCATAAAGCCTTTGTAGTGACGTTTAACAAGTTGAGATTCTAGCTGCTTCATCGTTTCGAGCGCTACGCCGACTACGATAATAATACTAGTACCACCGATCTGCACTGAGGCAGGTAGATTCATAAAGTTTATGAATATAACCGGCATTACTGAAATAACAGTTAAGAAAATCGCGCCGACAAATGTCAGACGATATAACACGCTTGTTAAATACGTTTGAGTGTTTTCACCAGGACGAATACCTGGAATATAAGCACCTTGCTTTTTCAAGTTATCTGCCACATTTTCTGGATTCACTTGTACGAATGCATAGAAATATGTGAATGCGATGATTAATGCTACATAAATAATCATTCCAACAGGTTTTGTATGATCAAACGTGTTATTAATGAATGTTGTAACATTATTTTCACCGAAGAACGGAACTAACGTACGAGGTGTCATCATAAACGCTGAAGCAAAGATTACAGGAATAACCCCTGCAGCATTTACTTTTAACGGTAAGTGCGTTTGTTGACCACCAGTTTGTTGATTTCGCCCAGTAACTCGTTTTGCATATTGAATTGGAATTTTACGTAGTGCTTGTTGCACGTAGATAACTCCAATAACAACCGCAAGCAAGATTAAAACAAGTAGACCAAGGATAATTAGGTTGATAAATAGCTTATCACCAGCACCCTCGATTTGTTGTGCATAGATTTGGTTGATACCTGTAGGTAATGCCGCAACGATACCTGCGAAGATTACAACAGAAATACCATTACCAACGCCATGCGCAGTAATTTGATCAGCAAGCCATACTAGGAATGCTGTACCCGCTGTTAATACAATAGAGATTATAACATATGTTAAAACTCCTTCTTCCTTAATCAATGACCCGCCATACATTCTATTAAAACCAAATGACATCGCGAATGATTGAATAAAAGCAAGAATAATAGTAAAGTAGCGTGTAAATTGCGCAAGTTTACGTCTTCCGACTTCACCTTGCTTTGCCCACTCAGCAAACTTCGGTACTACGTCCATTTGCAATAACTGAACAATAATTGAGGCTGTGATGTAAGGCATAATTCCCATCGCAAAGATGGAGAAGTTCTTTAAAGCACCACCGCCAAAAGTATTGAGGAAACCAACGAGGTTAAACTCATCAGTTGCCTTTAATACATTAGCGTCAACGTTAGGTACTGGAATGAAAGTTCCAATACGAAAAACGATTAACATTAAAAGTGTGAAAATGATTTTATTTCTTATATCTCGAACACGCATAAAGTTAGAGATTGTCTGAAACATTAAATCACCTCAGTAGTTCCGCCGGCATTCTCGATTGCTTCTTTCGCTGAAGCTGAGAATTTATGAGCTTTGACAGTAAGCTTTTTATTAAGAGTTCCGTTGCCTAGAACTTTAATTCCAGCTTTTTCATTGCTCACTAGACCAGTTTCAAGTAATAATGCAGCAGTTACCTCTGCACCGTCTTCGAAACGGTTTAAAGCATCAAGGTTAACGATCGCGTATTCTTTACGGTTAATGTTCGTAAAGCCACGTTTTGGTAAACGACGGAATAATGGGTTCTGACCGCCTTCAAAGCCTGGGCGTACACCGCCACCAGAACGAGCGTTTTGACCTTTATGACCTTTACCTGCTGTTTTACCGTTACCAGAACCGATACCACGACCAACGCGGTTGCGTTGCTTACGAGAACCTTCTGCTGGTTTTAACTCATGCAGTTTCATAGTGGGTGGCACCTCCTTGTTCAATAATTGGAAATTAAATTTCTTTTACAGTAACTAAGTGAGCTACTTTATCAAGCATACCGCGAGTAGCTGCGTTATCAGCTTTCTCTACAGTTTGGTGTAATTTACGTAAACCTAAAGCTTCAACAGTTTTGCGTTGTGCAGGTTTAGTACCAATCACAGATTTAGTAAGGGTGATTTCTAATTTGTTAGCCATTATCTTTCCCCCCTTATCCTAATAGTTCTTCCACTGATTTACCACGTAATTTAGCTACGTCCTCTACGCGTTTTAATTCAGTTAAACCTTGAATTGTTGCACGCACCATGTTAATTGGTGTGTTAGATCCAAGTGATTTTGAAAGAATATCAGTAATACCAGCAAGTTCTAGTACAGCACGTACTGGACCACCAGCGATAACCCCTGTACCAGGAGCAGCAGGTTTGATTAGGATTTCTCCTGCACCAAAGCGACCTTGCACTAAGTGTGGAGTTGTTCCACCTACGCGTGGCACTTCGATTAAGTTTTTCTTCGCATCTTCAACAGCTTTGCGGATAGCATCTGGCACCTCTTGAGCTTTACCAGTTCCGAAACCTACATGACCGTTTCTATCGCCAACTACAACTAATGCTGTGAAGCGGAAGCGACGTCCACCTTTAACAACTTTAGCAACGCGGTTAATAGTAACTACGCGTTCTTCAAGTTCTCCAAGTTTGTTTGCGTCAATACGACTCATGAAATGTGTCCCTCCTTCTTATTAAAATTCTAAACCGTTCTCACGTGCAGCTTCAGCTAAAGCTTTAACACGTCCATGATATAAGTAACCACCACGGTCAAATACTACAGCAGTAATATTTTTTTCCGCAGCGCGTTTTGCGATTGTTTCACCGACTTTAGTTGCTGCGTCAACATTGCTACCAGCACCTTCGAAACCATTTTCTTGAGAAGATGCGCTAACAATTGTTACGCCTGCTACGTCATCGATAAGTTGCGCGTAAATGTTCTTGTTAGAACGGAATACGTTTAAGCGTGGACGCTGAGCAGTACCCGAAATTTTAGAACGAACGCGAGCATGACGTTTTTTACGAACCTGATTTTTATCTTGTTTCGTAATCACAAGGGTCACTCCTTTCTAATGCTTAAGCTGCATTATTTACCTGTTTTACCTTCTTTACGACGAACATATTCGCCTTCATAACGAATACCTTTACCTTTATAAGGCTCTGGTGGACGAACGTCACGGATGTTAGATGCAAGAGCACCAACGCGTTCTTTGCTGATACCTTTAACGATGATCTTTGTGTTTGAAGGAACTTCAATTTGTAGACCATCTTCAGGTGTGAACTCTACTGGATGAGAGTAACCTACGTTAAGTACAAGTTTATTACCTTGTAATTGCGCACGGTAACCAACACCGATAAGTTCTAAAGCTTTTTCGAAACCTGCAGAAACACCAGTAACCATGTTCGCAAGAAGCGCACGAGTAGTACCGTGGTTTGTGCGGTGTTCTTTTGAATCAGAAGGACGTACTACAGTGATTACGTTACCCTCTTGCTCAATTTTCATATCTTGGTGGAAAGAACGAACAAGTTCGCCTTTAGGACCTTTAACAGTAACAGTGTTGTTTGCATCAACAGTAACAGTTACGTTAGCAGGTACCTCGATAATTTTTTTACCTACACGAGACATTTAGCTGCACCTCCATTCATTTATTGCTAATTACCAAACGTATGCTAGAATTTCTCCGCCAACTTGTTTAGCGCGAGCTTCTTTATCTGTTAATAAACCTTGTGAAGTTGACACTAAAGCGATACCAAGACCGTTCAATACTTTAGGTACTTCATTTGTTTTAGCATATACACGTAAACCAGGTTTAGAAATACGTTTTAAGCCAGTGATAACGCGCTCGTTATCTTTTCCATATTTTAAGAAAATACGGATGATACCTTGTTTGTTGTCTTCCACGTATTCTACGTCACGTACGAAACCTTCACGCTTTAAAATTTCAGCGATTTCTTTTTTCACGTTGGAAGCTGGTACTTCTAACTTCTCGTGACGAACCATGTTCGCATTACGAATGCGAGTAAGCATATCTGCAATCGGATCAGTCATTGTCATTACATTTACCTCCTTCCCAAATTAGGGGATTACCAGCTGGCTTTTTTCACGCCAGGAATTTGTCCCTTATATGCAAGTTCTCGGAAACAAATACGGCAAAGTTTGAATTTGCGATATACTGAATGTGGACGACCACAGCGTTCACAACGTGTATACTCTTGCACTTTAAACTTTTGCTTACGTTGTTGTTTAACGATCATAGATTTTTTAGCCACGTTTTCGCCCTCCTTGTTTGATTACTTTTGGAACGGCATACCGAATTGTGTCAATAACTCGCGAGCTTCTTCGTCAGAGTTCGCTGTCGTTACGATCACGATGTCCATACCGCGTACTTTTGAAACTTTATCGTAATCGATTTCTGGGAAAATTAATTGTTCTTTAACACCTAGAGTGTAGTTACCGCGACCATCGAATGCTTTTTTAGAAACACCACGGAAGTCACGTACACGAGGTAGTGAGATAGAAATTAATTTGTCCAAGAATTCATACATACGCTCACCGCGTAATGTAACTTTAGCACCGATAGGCATACCTTCACGAAGACGGAAACCTGCGATCGATTTTTTAGCTTTAGTTACTACTGGTTTTTGACCAGTGATAATTGTTAATTCTTCAACAGCTGCATCTAACGCTTTAGAGTTTTGAACTGCATCACCAACACCCATGTTGATAACGATTTTCTCAACTTTCGGTAGTTGCATAACTGATTTATATCCAAATTTGCTCATAAGAGCTGGAGAAACTTCATTTAAATATTTTTCTTTTAGGCGGCTCATGTGTGTACCTCCCTTCTATTTATACTAATTAGTCGATTACTGCACCTGATTTTTTTGCTACACGAACTTTTTTACCGTTTTCGATTTTATAACCTACACGAGTCGGCTCGCCAGATTTAGGATCGATTAGCATTACGTTCGAAACGTGAATTGCAGCCTCTTGGCTAACAATACCACCTTGTGGATTCAATTGGTTAGGTTTAACGTGTTTTTTCACGATATTCACACCTTCAACAAGAACGCGATCTTGTTTTGGGAAAGCAGCAAGGATTACGCCTTCTTTGCCTTTATCCTTACCAGTGATTACCTTAACCTTGTCACCTTTTTTTACATGCATGCTGTCGCACCTCCTTGATTGGCACTGTCATGAAATTAAAGAACTTCTGGAGCTAGAGAAACGATTTTCATGAAGTTGCTGTCACGTAGTTCACGTGCAACAGGTCCGAAAATACGAGTTCCGCGTGGTGATTTATCATCACGAATAATTACACAAGCATTTTCATCAAATTTGATGTACGTGCCGTCTTTACGACGAACGCCTGATTTAGTACGAACGATAACAGCTTTAACAACGTCACCCTTCTTGACAACGCCACCTGGTGTTGCTTTCTTAACTGTACAAACAACGATATCACCGATGTTAGCAGTTTTACGGCCAGAGCCACCAAGCACTTTAATTGTAAGAACTTCACGTGCACCTGAGTTGTCAGCAACTTTCATACGACTTTCTTGTTGGATCACTTAGGTTACCTCCCTTCGGAAATTGGTTGTTCCGAAATAGTTATTAAATAATAACCGCTTTTTCTACAACTTCTACTAGACGGAAACGTTTAGTAGCTGATAGCGGGCGAGTTTCCATGATACGTACGATATCACCGATTTTCGCTGTGTTTAACTCATCATGAGCTTTAAACTTTTTAGAGTATTTTACACGCTTACCATAAAGCTTGTGCTTTTTGTAAGTTTCAACTAAAACAGTAACAGTTTTGTCCATTTTATCTGAAACAACGCGGCCCGTGTAAACTTTGCGTTGATTGCGCTCAGTCATACTTGAAAACCTCCTTTATCAGTTATTTGCACTGATTTCTCTTTCACGAATAACAGTTTTCATACGCGCGATTGCTTTACGCACTTCACGAATACGAGCTGTGTTTTCTAATTGACCAGTCGCCAATTGGAAGCGAAGGTTGAAAAGCTCTTCTTTCAGTGATTTCACTTTTAATTCTATTTCAGAAGTAGCAAGGTCACGGATTTCATTAGCTTTCATTAGATTCACCACCAGTTTCTTGACGTTTTACGATCTTACATTTAACAGGAAGTTTGTGTGATGCTAAACGAAGTGCTTCACGTGCAACTTCTTCAGATACGCCAGCAATTTCGAACATTACTTTTCCTGGTTTAACTACTGCTACCCAACCTTCAGGAGAACCTTTACCAGAACCCATGCGGACTTCTAGAGGTTTTTTAGTGTAAGGTTTATGTGGGAAGATTTTAATCCAAACTTTACCGCCACGTTTCATGTAACGAGTCATCGCGATACGAGCAGATTCGATTTGACGGTTAGTAATCCAGCTAGCAGTTTGAGCTTGTAAGCCCCATTCGCCGAAAGTTACTTCTTTTCCGCCTTTCGCTTCGCCACGCATGTTGCCGCGGTGTTCACGACGGTATTTAACGCGTTTAGGCAATAACATATTATTTGCCTCCTTCCACAGATTTCTTCGTAGGAAGAACTTCACCACGGTAGATCCATACTTTAACGCCTAATTTACCGTAAGTAGTATCAGCTTCTGCGTGTGCATAATCGATGTCAGCACGTAGAGTATGAAGTGGAACAGTTCCTTCACTATAGTGTTCAGCACGCGCGATATCAGCGCCACCTAAACGACCAGATACTTGTGTTTTAATTCCTTTTGCACCAGCGCGGATTGTGCGTTGGATCGCTTGCTTTTGCGCACGACGGAATGATACACGATTTTCTAATTGACGAGCGATGTTTTCAGCTACTAGACGAGCGTCAAGATCTGCACGTTTGATTTCAATGATGTTGATGTGTACACGTTTACCAGTTAACTCGCTAAGGTATTTACGAAGGTTTTCAACTTCAGTACCACCTTTACCGATTACCATACCTGGTTTCGCAGTGTGAATTGTAATGTTTACACGGTTTGCAGCACGTTCGATTTCTACTTTAGAAACTGAAGCGTCTTTAAGAGCCGTTTCAATATATTTACGCACTTTGATGTCTTCGTGAAGTAGAGTTGCATAGTCTTTTTCAGCGTACCATTTTGACTCCCAGTCACGAATAATACCAACGCGTAGTCCTATTGGATGTACTTTTTGACCCACGGATTAACCCTCCTTCTTCTCAGATACCACTAGAGTAATGTGGCTTGTGCGTTTGTTAATTGCGCTTGCACGTCCTTGTGCACGTGGACGGAAACGTTTTAAAGTTGGACCTTCGTCAACGAATACTTCAGAAACTACTAAAGAGTTGATGTCAAGATCGTAGTTGTGCTCAGCGTTAGCAACTGCAGATTTTAATACTTTCTCAACGACTGGAGACGCCGCTTTTGGAGTATGACGTAAAATTGCAACTGCTTCACCAACTTGCTTACCTCGGATTAAGTCTACAACTAGACGTACTTTGCGAGGAGCAATGCGTACTGTACGAGCGATAGCTTTAGCTTGTGTCATTAGGATTTACCTCCTCTCAAAATTAGCGTCTTGTTTTCTTGTCGTCTGCACCGTGACCTTTATAAGTACGTGTCGGTGCGAACTCACCAAGTTTATGGCCTACCATATCTTCTGTTACGTATACAGGAACATGTTTACGTCCATCATATACAGCAATCGTTAAACCGATGAAGTTCGGGAAGATTGTAGAACGGCGTGACCAAGTTTTGATAACTTGTTTTTTCTCAGAAGCCTCTTGCGCTTCCACTTTTTTCATTAAGTGGTCATCGACAAAAGGTCCTTTTTTCAAGCTGCGACCCATGTAGGAACCTCCCTCCGTGATTCCACCACGGCTCTCACATAGAACCGTAGTTTAACCACTTTATTTTTTACGACTACGGATGATAAATTTATCCGATTTGTTTTTCTTCTTGCGAGTTTTGTAACCAAGTGCTGGTTTACCCCAAGGAGTCATTGGTGATTTACGTCCGATTGGAGAACGTCCTTCACCACCACCGTGTGGGTGATCGTTAGGGTTCATTACAGAACCACGAACTTCTGGGCGTTTACCTAACCAACGGCTACGACCTGCTTTACCGATGTGTACAAGTTCGTGTTGTTCGTTACCAACTTGACCGATTGTAGCGCGGCAAGTAGCTAAAACTAAACGTACTTCACCAGATTGTAAACGAACGATAACGTACTTATCTTCACGACCAAGTACTTGCGCAGAAGTACCAGCTGAACGTACTAATTGTCCGCCTTTACCAGGTTTTAACTCGATGTTATGGATTGTAGTACCCATTGGAATGTTTGCTAATGGTAATGTGTTACCTACTTTAATATCAGCATCTGGGCCAGAAACGATTGTTTGACCAACCTCTAGACCTTTTGGTGCTAAGATGTAAGCTTTTGCTCCATCAGCGTAGTTGATTAATGCGATATTCGCAGAACGGTTTGGATCATATTCAATAGTAGCAACTTTTGCCGGAATGCCATCTTTAACACGTTTGAAATCGATAACACGGTATTGCTTCTTATGACCACCACCATGATGACGAACAGTGATTTTACCTTGGTTGTTACGACCAGCTTTGCGTTTAGTTGGTTCAAGCAATGATTTCTCAGGCTTGTTAGTTGTAATTTCCGCAAAGTCTAATGACGTCATGTTACGACGACCATTAGAGGTAGGTTTATACTTTTTAATCGCCATTGTGTTTTCCCTCCTTCTTGAGTGTTCAAATCATAAATCCGTTAGGATTACATTTCGAATAATTCAATTTCTTTGCTATCAGCAGTTAATTTAACGATCGCTTTACGACGTTTGTTAGTGTAACCACCGTAACGGCCTACGCGTTTGAATTTACCTTTGTAGTTAAGAACGTTTACTTTCTCAACTTTTACGCCAAAGATTTCTTCTACAGCGTCTTTTACTTGAGTTTTGTTAGCGCGAGTGTCTACTTCGAAAGTATACTTTTTCTCTGCCATAAGTTCTGAAGAACGCTCAGTAATGACCGGACGTTTTAAAATATCACGTGCTTCCATTATCCAAGCACCTCCTCAACTTTTTCTACTGCAGACTTAGTGAATACAACTTTATCATGACCTAATAGATCAAGAACGTTGATTCCGTTTGCAGTTAAAACTGTTACACCTGGGATGTTACGAGCAGATAATGCTACGTTTTCATCTAGGTCAGCAGTTACGAATAAAGATTTTTTCTCTAAAGAAAGATCTTTAAGGATTTTTGTGAATTCTTTTGTTTTTGGTGCTGCTAGAGTTAGAGCATCAAGAACTAAGAAGTTTTGTTCTACTACTTTAGCTGATAAAGCAGATTTAAGAGCTAAACGACGAACTTTTTTAGGTAATTTATAAGAATAGCTACGTGGAGTAGGACCGAATACGATACCACCGCCGCGCCATTGTGGAGAACGGATAGAACCTTGACGAGCACGACCAGTTCCTTTTTGACGCCATGGTTTACGACCACCACCAGCAACCTCAGAACGGTTTTTAACCTTGTGATTACCTTGACGAAGAGAAGCACGTTGAGCAACTACTGCGTCGAATAATACTGCTTCATTTGGCTCGATTCCGAAGATCGCATCGTTTAATTCGATTTCACCAACTGAAGCACCTGTTTGACTAAGTACAGATACTTTTGTCATTCCTGTTTCCTCCTTTCCTTAAGTGATTACTTAGCTTTAATTGCAGTTTTTACTGTAACTAGAGCTTTTTTAGAACCAGGAACATTACCTTTAACAAGTAGTAAGTTACGATCTGTGTCAACTTTCACGATTTCTAAGTTTTGGATTGTAACTACATTGCCACCCATTTGACCAGGTAATTTCTTTTGTTTGAATACGCGGTTCGGAGCAACTGGACCCATTGAACCAGGACGACGGTGGTAACGAGAACCGTGGGCCATAGGACCACGAGATTGTCCGTGGCGTTTGATAACACCTTGGAAACCTTTACCTTTAGTAACTCCTGTTACATCGATTACATCGCCTTCTGCGAAAATTTCTACTTTGACTTCTTGACCAACTTCGTATTCTTCCACGTTCACGTTGCGGAATTCACGAATGAAGCGCTTAGGAGCAGTGTTCGCTTTTGCTACGTGACCTTGTTCTGGTTTGTTAGAAAGCTTAACGCGCTTGTCTTCGAAACCAACTTGAATTGCTTCGTAGCCGTCTGTTTCAACAGTTTTCTTTTGAAGAACTACGTTTGGAGTAGCTTCGATAACTGTTACCGGGATTAAATCGCCGTTTTCAGCGAAAACTTGTGTCATACCAATTTTTCTACCTAAGATTCCTTTAGCCATTTGTCACACCTCCTGTAAGTTTTAAAAGTTATATTGTTTTTACCATTAAAGTTTGATTTCGATATCAACGCCAGATGGTAAATCAAGTTTCATTAACGCGTCAACAGTTTGTGGTGTTGGGTTAACGATATCGATCAGACGTTTATGCGTACGCATTTCGAATTGTTCACGAGAATCTTTGTACTTGTGAACAGCACGAAGAATTGTGTACACAGACTTCTCAGTTGGAAGTGGAATCGGACCTGATACACTTGCACCTGAACGTTTTGCAGTTTCCACAATTTTCTCAGCAGATTGATCTAAAATACGGTGATCATACGCTTTTAAACGAATACGAATCTTTTGTTTTGCCATTATTTTCCCTCCTTCTCGCCTATTTTCTAGACATTCTCCACGAAAATTTTCCCACACACCGCCATGGCAAAGCGGCCGGGTGTGTCGGCAACCTCTCGCTTCATCGCAGTCAAAGACCAACATTCAACATTATATACAATAAAAAAAGAATAAGCAAGTCTTTTCGCTAAATTCTTTTAAATGTTGCAGATATTCTTAGTACTACTATTTCTTCGCTTTATTAAGCCGTTTATTAGTATATAAAATTTCTATACATATTGCAACACTTAAGGTTGTCATATCAACATTTTCGCACATTTCAAATAACTCTAAAAAGAAAAGTAGTTTCTACTTAAATAGAAACTACCTCCTTAATTATAGAAAGAACACACAGGCAATCCAACCAAACAGGATTAGTGGTATGTTAATGAAAAGGAACGTAGGAACACAGGTATCCCAAATATGATGATGCTGGCCGTCAGCATTAAGGCCTGCTGTTGGTCCTAATGTAGAATCGGATGCTGGAGAACCTGCGTCTCCTAAAGCACCAGCTGTACCGATTAAGCATAATATCGCTAAAGGGCTCATATCAAAACCTTGTGCTAGCGGAACAAATAGTGTAGCGATTATAGGCACTGTTGCGAAGGACGAACCAATCCCCATCGTCACAACTAATCCTATGACTAACATGATGAAGACAGCAAGACTTCTATTTCCTTCTAATACGGTGAGTGAATTTGTAATTAAGCTGTCCACATCACCTGTTGCATTGATTACCGCCGCGAAACCATTTGCCGCAATCATAACAAAGCCAATAAAGGCCATCATCTTCATTCCTTCAGAAAGAATATCATCGGCTTCTCGCCATTTAAGGGCACCTGTAAAATACATAATCATAATACCTGCAAACGAGCCTACAATCATTGAATCTGTTAACACTTGAGCGCATAGTGATGTTACTAGTGCCAGCGCTGTAGAAAACATAATAAATTTGCTGACGTTTACATTTAAAGATTCCGTCTCCACTTCACTATGCCTATAATGTCTTGGCTTTCGGTATACAACAAATGCGATTATCAATCCGATTAGCATTCCTAACACGGGAATCCCCATTGCTGCAGGGACATCACGTGAAGATACAGCCATTCCTGCCTCTGACACTTGTGTAGCAACGATATCTTGAAAGATTGCTCCAAAGCCAGCAGGTACAAAACTATAAGTACCAATAAAGCCTACTGCAATCAATGTTGCAATTATACGTCTGTCGACTTCTAGCATATTTAAAATCTTTAAAATAGGAGGAATTAATAATGGAATGAAGGCAATATGAATAGGAATGACATTTTGAGATAAAATAGACATCACAAAAATAAGGAAGAAAATTAAGACCTTCACCAGTCCTTTTCTATTACTTTCACCCTTTAATATTTTTAACATCCCCGCTATCATTAATTCGGGTATTCCTGTTTTGGCAATGGCGATTGCAAAACCACCAAGTAAGCCATAACTTAATGCAATGGTTGCTCCTGCCCCTAATCCTTCCGTAAATGATTGGACAGTTGACTCAATGCCCATCCCACTAGTTAGACCACCTACAAATGCTCCTAGAACTAACGAGAGAACTACATTGATGCGAAGCAAACTTAATATTAACATAACGGCTACAGCCGCAATTACTGCATTCATTGTTACACTCTACTTTCATACACTAAATTACTAACATGTTAAACTTTATTATTCTGATAATTGAAAGTCAAGGTTTTTTGTAATTTCTATTTTTTTTGCACTAAAAAACAGTGTGATGATAACCACCACACTGTTTCCGAGTTTCTTCTTATTTAATATTACAACGATTGACGTACAACCTTTTTATAATAGCCTACCGATAGAATGGCAAAAATCGTATATAGGGCTATATAACAGCACATTGCAATCCACAAGGGGGCTGTTAACTCTGTCCCAAATAGAAACCATCCTGACTTAACAGCAAAGTAGCTATGCAATAACCCTATAACTAATGGAACACCGAAATTAAAGGCCTGTTTCATATAAATACCCTTCATGATATCTTTTTCAGCAAAACCAATCTTTCGTAGGATTGTATAGGAATCACGTTCTTCCTCTGCCTCAGACATTTGTTTAAAGTATAGAATACTACCTGTGGTCATTAAGAACGCTAACCCTAAAAATGCTGTTGTAAATATGGTAAGACCCAATGATTCAATGTTGTCTTTACGTTTTCCTTCATAGGATGATTGTGTATATTGCTTTGTCTCCCCTTTATCATCTATAGCCTTAATAATGCCTGCATTCGATTGAATATATAATTTTTCTGCTGTTGCAATATCTTCGTTCGATTTTAAAGTGATTGTTGATTGATGATGCCAAGGATAAAGAGCTGCCTGTGTAGTTAAACTTTTAAACATATCATCTGTCACAACAAAGATAGGTCCACCACCCCCAGCCGTTACAATACCACTTATCACACTTTTATCGTGGATATCAACGACATGAAAAGTTTCTTCAAGTTCTCCTGCAGATACTACTAAATCATGATCTTTCTCTAACGGGAACATTTCGGCCATATAACCACCATAGTTTGTTAGGATAACCTCATTCCCGGATAGCTTAGCTTCTGGAACACTCTGCTGATAATCTGAAAGCGGTATGGTATAAATTGTGCCTTCCATTGTATATAAAGGGTTATCCTGCTGTTTTTTAGACATCAATTGACCTACAGCAGCGGTTACTCCCTGAAGACGGTAGTCAATTTTATCATAAGCAATATTATTTTCCTCTAACTTCTCTAAAAATCTCTCCCCTTGCTCTTCAAGCAATATGAAATCACCAGGTACTTGGCTATATGCAGATGCTTCCGAGGAGTAGTAGGCGATATAGGAAAGCGTCGTCACGCCTAGAGAAACGCCTGTTAACACGGTGATTAGCGTTAATGACTTTGCATTGCTCTTCATACGATGCATTATGGGCGTTAATGCTAATACATCCTTTATGGATAAATGCCCTTTTTTCTTTAGGCGAATAGTATTCATAATAAATGCTACAGAGAAACGAAAAACAAGGAATGTTCCACCGATTGTAGTAGCTAAAATAATAATCATATTAATAAATAAATTACCAGCAGATTCAATATCGAACAGCTTTGTCGATGCATAGTAGCCATAAGCAATCAGTATAAGACCCAAAAAGCCAATAACCATCTGTAATGCACTAAAGCGCCTCACACGCTCATCTGCTTGTTTTGCTGCACTAAATAATGATAACAATGAAACATGATGAATCATCCAAGCCATCTGTATAAGAACGATGATCAATAAGATCGTAAACACAATCATCGACTGCAGTAAAGCTTGTGTACTAAAAGTCATGGTTACGAGAGCTTCTTTTTCAAGTACACGAAGCAAAATCATTGCAAACACACGAGAGCTAAAGAAGCCTGCCAACATACCTATAATAACGGCTCCAACAAATAACAGAATGTTTTCAATCGCTAATAAACGCACGATTAGCCCCTTAGTCATGCCAATCAGTTGATACAAACCTATTTCCTTACTACGACGCTTCATAAATAAATGGTTTGCATACAGAACGAAGAACAAAACGATAAAATAAAGAATATAAGTTGCTGCCTTAAATCCTGCAGTAGCTGTTCCACTCATTTGAACAGCAGCCCACACTTCCGTATTATTTTGCAGGGTGACAAAGGAAAAGTATAATGTAACACTAAAAATAAGTGCAAAGAAATATAGATAGTAGTGTTTCATATTTTTCTTCATGCTTCGAAGTACTAACTTACTAAGACTCATACCCGTCACCGCCTAGCACACTTTGTGTATGCATGATTTCTTTGAAAAAGGCCTGCCTTGTTTTATCGCCCTTATAAAGTTCACTATAGATAAGGCCATCCTTTAGAAATAACACACGTGTACAGAAACTTGCAGCTACAGCATCGTGTGTAACCATCATAATTGTCGCCTCTTTTGTTTCATTTATATTTTGTAGATTTTGAAGTAGGGCTGTAGCTGATTTAGAATCTAGTGCACCAGTGGGCTCGTCTGCAAATACCAATGACGGATTGGTAATAAGTGCACGTGCAGCAGAGGTACGCTGTTTTTGTCCACCTGATATTTCGTTGGGGTATTTATTTAAAATTTCCGAGATTCCCAGCAAAGAAGTGAGTTCCTTCACTCGACTTTCAGCAACTGCTTTTGGTAACTTACTGATGGCTAACGGTAGAAGAATATTTTCTTTTACTGTTAAGGTATCTAATAAATTATAGTCCTGAAATATAAATCCCAGCTGCTCTCGTCGGAAGTTTGCTAAAGCCTTTTCTTTCATACCACGTAAACTATGACCGTTTATCTCAATTACACCTTCTGTCGCAAAGTCAATTGAGCATAAGACATTTAAAAGCGTGGTTTTACCAGAGCCAGAAGGTCCCATAATACCTACAAACTCACCTTTATTCACCTCTACATCAATACCCTTTAATACTTCTTGAGCCGTTGATTTTTTCCCATACACTTTCTTTATTTTACGTCCTATTAAAACTGTCACTTCAAAACGCCCCTTTCTATAGTTCAAGTGTACCCTGTCATACCTAATCATTCGTGCGTTTTACATGACAATATAAAAAGGTAGGTGACATTTTCGTCATCTACCTGTTAGTTTCGCATATTCATTTTGTAAGGGGAAGCGTAGTGTAAATAGCGAGCCTTCACCAACTTTAGATTGAACATTAATACGAATACCAATTTTTTGGGCTACATTAGATGCTAAATAGAGACCCATACCTGTAGATTGAGAGGATTCCCTTCCCGCTGTTCCTGTATAAGATTTTTGAAAAATCCTAGGTAAATCGTCTAAAGGTATACCCCTACCTATATCTTTAATATGTAGTAATGTAGCTCCTGTAGAATCATGTTCTGTAAAGATTGTTATCTCAGAATTTACTGGGCTATACTTGATGGCATTCGAAAGAATTTGTCGAATAATAAAAGCTAGCCACTTGCCATCTGTCATAACCGTCTCTGTCAGTTCACCAATTTCAAAGCCAATGCCTTTTTCAAGACACCATGCTTGCATAGCTCTAATTTCTTTATAAACAATGGGCTTCAGTTCAATCTCATTTAAATAATTATCTTTTTCAATAGCGTATAATCTTGTTTGATGCAGTTGTTGGTCAACCAAAAGATGTAGTCTTAGCCATTCATTCTCTAATTTTCGACGTAGCTGTAAATCCTCAATATGTTCAAACATTAAATTAATAGCAGTTAAAGGTGCTTTTACTTCATGGACCCAAGCTAATAGCTCATCAGAATGTTCCTGTATCTGCACTTTGGCTTGATTTAACTCTAAATTCTTTTCAAAGAAGGCATCCTCCATTTTTCGAAAGTATACTTCTTGAAAAGGAGACAAAGCTAAGCTATTTCTATGTGCATCATCAAGGCGGCTATCCATATTTCCCAGGAAATCTTTTAATTTCCCAACTTCGATGACATAGCGACACCAAAAAAAGAGTATAAAACTTACAAGTAAACTAACGTTTACATACCATATAGAAATTCCATTTAAACCAACATCTAAAGAAAATAGCGCATTTAGAATTATCAAAGTAAAAATAAAAAATCCAATCCAAGCAAAGCGTTCTCTCATAAATAATAATAGCAACTTTCCTCACGTCCCTCAGCTTACTGCCATATAACCAAGTCCCTTTTTTGTTAGTATTACCTCATGTAAACCAATATCCTCTAGCTTTGTACGTAACCGATTAACGTTTACAGACAAAGTATTATCGTTTACGAAACGTTCGTCATCCCATAGTTTTCTCATTAACTCGTCTCTGGAAACGATATGATTAGCCTGTTCTACTAATATTCTTAAAATGAAAAGTTCATTTTTTGTTAAGGAAGCAATGGCACCATTATACATAATTTCACTTCTGGCATAATCAATTATGGCATCGTTAAAACGTGTAACATCCATTTTTTCTTCAACATAATCATAGGTTCTACGTAAAATAGCCTGTGCTTTTGCGAGTAAAACTTCCATATGAAAAGGCTTTTGAATAAAATCATCAGCCCCCATTTGCATGGCCATTACCATATCCATGGGGTGATCTCGAGAAGAAAGAAAAAGAATTGGTACTTTGGATAAATGACGAATTTCACGACACCAATGAAAGCCGTCATAGGCAGGCAATTGAATATCAATTAGCACGAGATGTGGCTTCTCCTCTATAAAGTCATCCATCACCTTTTGAAAATTTTTAGGTCCAACCACGTTTAGCGACCACTGTTCAAAACGTTCTTGAATCATGCCAAAGATAGAAGGATCATCTTCAATCAGCAAAATTTTCATGTCCATAATCAGTTCCCCTTTCCCTTTAATTATTTACGCTAGAGGACATGCTTGTGGTTATGTACACATACACTAATTAAAACTCTAATTTTTCTTTATTTTAACACAAAAAACCAATCTGTAGGCGTCCCTACAGATTGGTTTGAAATTAGCGAAAGCTAAAATTATTTTTGGATAGAAGCAACTACGCCAGCGCCTACAGTACGGCCACCCTCACGGATAGAGAATTTAGTACCTTCTTCAAGAGCGATTGGAGCGATAAGTTCAACTGTCATTTCAATGTTATCACCAGGCATTACCATTTCAACGCCTTCTGGTAAGTTACAGATACCTGTTACATCAGTTGTACGGAAGTAGAACTGAGGACGGTAGTTAGAGAAGAATGGAGTATGACGGCCACCCTCTTCTTTTGATAAAACGTAAACTTCAGCTTTGAAGTTAGTGTGTGGAGTAATTGAACCTGGTTTAGCTAATACTTGACCACGTTGGATTTCTTCACGAGCAACACCACGTAGTAAAGCACCGATGTTATCACCAGCTTCAGCATAGTCTAATAATTTACGGAACATTTCTACACCAGTTACAGTAGTAGATTTAGCTTCTTCAGCGATACCGATGATTTCAACTACGTCACCAACTTTAACTTGACCACGTTCAACACGGCCAGTTGCAACTGTACCACGACCAGTAATAGAGAATACGTCCTCTACAGGCATCATGAATGGTTTGTCAGTTTGACGTTCTGGAGTTGGGATGTAAGAATCTACAGCGTCCATTAATTCAACGATTTTTTCTTCCCATTCTGGTTCACCTTCAAGAGCTTTAAGAGCAGAACCTTTGATTACAGGAATATCGTCACCTGGGAAGTCATATTCAGATAGTAGGTCACGGATTTCCATTTCTACTAATTCTAATAATTCTTCGTCATCAACCATATCACATTTGTTCATGAATACTACTAAGTATGGAACACCTACTTGACGAGATAAAAGGATGTGTTCACGTGTTTGTGGCATTGGGCCGTCAGCAGCAGATACTACTAAGATACCGCCGTCCATTTGAGCAGCACCAGTGATCATGTTTTTAACATAGTCAGCATGTCCTGGGCAGTCAACGTGTGCATAGTGACGAGTTTCAGTTTCGTACTCTACGTGAGAAGTATTGATTGTGATACCACGTTCTTTTTCTTCTGGAGCGTTATCGATATCAGCGTAAGATTTAGCTGTACCACCCATTTTTTTAGAAAGAACTGTAGCGATTGCAGCAGTTAAAGTAGTTTTACCATGGTCAACGTGTCCGATTGTACCAATGTTAGCATGCGTTTTAGAACGGTCAAATTTTTCTTTAGCCATTAGAGATTGCCTCCTCAAAATTGTATGTTTTAGATTTAAAATTTATAGAATGAATGCTGATAGAGAACGGGCCCATCCCCTATCCTGCAATCATAGCTTACAAATTAGTTATACTTTATGCAAGATGAAATTTCAATTATTCACCTTTATTTTTTTTGATGATATCTTCAGAGATTGATTTTGGTACTTCTTCATAATGATCGAATACCATTGAGAATACACCACGACCTTGCGTTGCAGAACGTAAAGTTGTTGCATATCCAAACATTTCTGAAAGTGGAACCATCGCACGAACAACTTGAGCGTTACCGCGAGCTTCCATACCTTCTACGCGACCACGGCGAGAAGTGATGTTACCCATGATATCACCAAGATATTCTTCAGGAATTACAACTTCAACTTTCATCATAGGCTCTAAAAGAACTGGACTACATTTTGATGCAGCAGCTTTAAGTGCCATAGATGCAGCAATTTTAAATGCCATTTCGTTTGAGTCAACATCATGGTATGAACCATCGAATAATTTCGCTTTGATGTCGATTAATGGGTAACCAGCGATTACACCGCGGTCAAGCGAGTCACGAAGACCTGCTTCTACAGCTGGAATATATTCACGTGGTACTACACCACCAACGATAGCATTTTCGAATTCAAAGCCTTTACCCTCTTCATTTGGAGAGAATTCGATCCATACGTCACCGTATTGACCACGACCACCAGATTGACGAGTGAATTTACCTTGAACTTGAGCAGAGCCACGGAATGTTTCACGGTAAGATACCATTGGAGCACCTACGTTAGCTTCTACTTTAAATTCACGGCGCATACGATCAACTAAGATATCAAGGTGAAGCTCACCCATACCTGAGATAATTGTTTGACCAGTTTCTTGGTCTGTATGTGCACGGAATGTTGGATCTTCTTCTTGTAGTTTTTGTAAAGCTTGACCCATTTTATCTTGGTCAGCTTTTGATTTTGGTTCTACAGAAAGAGAGATAACTGGTTCTGGGAACTCCATAGACTCAAGGATAACAAGGTTTTTCTCTTCACAAAGAGTGTCACCAGTTGTTGTATCTTTAAGACCTACAGCAGCTGCGATATCACCAGCAAATACTTTTGAAATCTCTTCACGGCTGTTAGCGTGCATTTGTAGGATACGACCTACACGTTCACGTTTACCTTTTGAAGAGTTTTGTACGTATGAACCTGATTCAAGAACACCAGAGTACACACGGAAGAACGTTAATTTACCTACGAATGGGTCAGTCATAACTTTAAATGCTAAAGCTGAGAATGGCGCTTCGTCTGATGATGGACGTTCAGTTTCATCACCATCTGGAGTTGTACCTTTAATAGCTGGTACATCAACTGGTGATGGTAAGTAGTCGATAACTGCGTCAAGCATTTTACGAACACCTTTGTGTTTGAATGCTGTACCACAGATTACTGGGTAGAATTCTACAGCGATTGTCGCTTTACGGATAGCCGCTTTAAGCTCTTCTTTTGTAATTTCTTCACCAGCAAAGTATTTTTCCATGATTTCTTCGTTAACTTCAGCGATTGCTTCGATTAACTTCTCACGGTATTCTTCAGCTTGCGCTTGGAATTCTTCAGGAATTGGTTGACCTTCACGTAATGCTGTACCTTCTTCGTTATCGTAGTAAGTTACATCCATTTCAACTAGGTCAATAATTGCTTTGAATTCATCTTCCGCACCAATTGGTAATTGGATTGGATGAGCATTTGCTTGTAAACGCTCATGTAAAGTACCTACAGAATATAGGAAATCTGCACCCATTTTATCCATTTTGTTAATGAATACGATACGTGGTACACCGTAAGTTGTAGCTTGACGCCATACAGTTTCTGTTTGAGGTTCAACACCAGATTGAGCATCAAGTACAGTTACTGCGCCGTCAAGTACACGTAATGAACGTTCTACTTCTACAGTGAAGTCTACGTGTCCAGGAGTATCGATGATGTTTACGCGGTTGCCTTTCCATTGAGCTGTTGTCGCAGCAGAAGTGATTGTGATACCACGTTCTTGCTCTTGCTCCATCCAGTCCATTTGAGAAGCGCCTTCATGAGTTTCACCGATTTTGTGAATCTTACCTGTGTAATAAAGGATACGCTCAGTTGTTGTTGTTTTACCAGCATCAATGTGAGCCATGATCCCAATATTACGAGTATTCTCTAGTGAGAATTCGCGTTTCATTAGGTATTTCTCCTTCCATATTGGGCTTATGCTATGTTTAGATTACCAACGGTAGTGAGCGAATGCTTTGTTCGCTTCTGCCATTTTGTGCATATCTTCACGTTTCTTAACTGATGCACCAGTGTTGTTAGAAGCATCAAGGATTTCGTTAGCTAAACGCTCTTCCATAGTTTTTTCACCACGAAGACGAGAATAGTTAACTAGGTAACGAAGACCTAAAGTTGTACGACGTTCTGGGCGTACTTCAACTGGTACTTGGTAGTTAGAACCACCAACACGGCGAGCACGTACTTCAAGAACTGGCATTACGTTATTTAGAGCAGCTTCGAATACTTCGATTGGATCTTGACCAGAACGTTCTTTAACTAGTTCGAACGCACCGTATAAAATCTTTTGAGAAGTACCTCTTTTACCATCAATCATCATTTTATTGATTAAACGAGTTACTAGTTTTGAATTATAAATTGGATCTGGTAACACGTCACGTTTGGAAACAGGACCTTTACGAGGCATGTGTTTTCCTCCTTTCATTGAGTAAATATATTGTTTGATTTAAATTATTTTTTTTCTTTAGGGCGTTTTGTACCGTATAAAGAACGTGATTGCATACGACCGTTTACACCAGCAGTATCAAGAGCACCACGAACGATATGGTAACGAACACCCGGTAAGTCTTTTACACGACCGCCACGGATAAGAACAACACTGTGCTCTTGTAAGTTGTGGCCTTCACCAGGAATGTACGCTGTAACCTCGATTTGGTTAGTTAAACGTACACGAGCGTATTTACGTAACGCTGAGTTTGGTTTTTTAGGCGTCATTGTACCTACACGAGTACAAACACCACGTTTTTGTGGAGATTTAACATCAGTTAAAGATTTTTTAAATGAGTTATATCCTTTGTTTAACGCTGGTGAATTTGATTTCGTGATTTTAGATTTACGAGGCTTACGTACCAATTGGTTAATTGTAGGCATCGATTTTTCCTCCCTTCATTCCTTCTTTTTTAATACCACACATCCAGGTGGTTCATTTTTTGGGTAAAAACAAAGTCTTTGTGCATTTTACACAAAAACTACTCTACAGTAATCGCAACTACCGCAGCTCCAACATGGATTCCACAGGCTTTGCCCAGTTCCTTTTTGGACTCAACAAGAATAACTGGTATACCGATTTCTCTCGCGAAAGATATGGCCGAATCGGTTACCCAATTGTCTGCATCAAGTGCCACAAATAGTTCTTTCACTGAACCAGCTCGCATTGCTTTTACTGCTTGCTTTGTACCTATGATTGTTTGACTAGCCCTTACTTTATCATAAGACATTTACATATCCTCCGAAGTACAGACAGTTAACTATCAACCTTCAATATATTATCATTACTCATTTACACTGTCAACTAATATCTTGAAAAAGTCCGAAGAGATGATGAAAATATGCATCTCTTCGGCCTAATTTTAATGTTTATTCAGCAGAAACGACTTCTGTGTCAAGCTCATCTTTTTCGATGCGGATTTGACGATAACGTTGCATACCAGTACCTGCAGGAACAAGTTTACCGATAATTACGTTCTCTTTTAATCCAAGAAGCTCGTCACGTTTACCCTTAATTGCTGCATCTGTTAACACACGTGTTGTTTCTTGGAACGATGCTGCAGATAAGAATGATTCTGTTTCAAGAGAAGCTTTTGTAATACCCAGGATAACAGGACGACAAGTTGCAGGGTTTTTGCCATTCATAACAGCGTCTACGTTTGCCTCTGAGAATTGGTGGATATCTAATAATGAGCCAGGTAGTAATTCTGTATCTCCAGCTTCAATTACACGCACTTTTCGAAGCATTTGGCGAACCATTACCTCAATGTGTTTATCCCCAATTTCTACCCCTTGCATACGGTATACTTTTTGAACTTCTTTTAATAAATATTCTTGAACAGTTGAAACGTCTTTGACTTTTAGCAATTGTTTTGGATCGATAGAACCTTCTGTTAAAACTTGACCACGTTCTACATTATCACCTTCGATAACTTTCAAACGTGCGTTATAAGGTGCTTGATACTTACGAGTTTCTACGTCACCTTGAATTGTAATTTCTTTTAAGCCTTCACGAATTTCTGTGATATCTGAAACCGTACCAGCGATTTCTGAAATAACAGATTGACCTTTTGGATTACGTGCTTCAAAGATCTCTTGGATACGTGGAAGACCTTGTGTAATATCATCTCCGGCAACCCCACCTGTATGGAATGTACGCATTGTTAACTGTGTACCTGGTTCACCGATTGATTGAGCAGCAATAATACCAACTGCTTCCCCAACTTCAACCTTCTCACCTGTCGCCAAGTTCATGCCGTAACATTTTTTACAAACGCCGTGTTTTGTATTACATGTAAATGCTGAACGGATTGTCACTTCTTCAATACCCGCCTCGATAATTGCACGAGCGATATCTTGGTCGATTAAACCGTCTTTTGCAAGAATTACTTCACCAGTTTCAGGGTGGAAGATTGTTTTCTTCGTATGACGACCAACAATACGTTCATCTAGAGCTTCAATTAACTCTGTGCCTTCCATTAATGCACCAATCGTTAAACCACGGTCAGTACCACAGTCATCTTCACGAACGATAACATCTTGTGCAACGTCAACAAGACGACGTGTTAAGTAACCTGAATCGGCAGTTTTTAGGGCTGTATCGGCAAGACCTTTACGAGCACCGTGAGTTGAGATGAAGTATTCTAATACTGTTAAACCTTCACGGAATGAAGATTTGATTGGAAGTTCGATAATACGACCAGCTGGGTTGGCCATCAGACCACGCATACCAGCTAGCTGAGTAAAGTTAGATGCATTACCACGGGCACCTGAATCAGACATCATGAAAATTGGGTTTGTTTTCTCAAGTGACTTCATCAGCTTCGCTTGAATTTCATCTTTTGCAGCACTCCAGCTTGAAATTACGCGATCGTAACGCTCATCCTCAGTAATGAAACCACGACGGAATTGCGCTTGAACTTTATCTACTTTCTCTTGAGCCTCTGCTAAAATTTCACCTTTATCAGGTAATACCACGATGTCAGATACACCTACAGTAATACCTGCACGTGTTGAATATTTGAAACCTAGGTTTTTCATACGGTCAAGCATTTTAGATGTTTCCGTAATGTGGAAACGTTTAAATACTTCAGCAATGATATTTCCTAAGAATTTCTTACGGAATGGATTTACAACAGGTACTGATGCAAAGTATTTACGCAATACAGCTGTACGTTGTGCATCAATTTTCCCTTTTTCATCTAAATTATTATAAGCATTATCTGATTCAAGCTCTTTAAGTGTTTCTTCATCAATTGTTAACTTAGCAAAGTATTTTTCTGGTGTTACTTGCTCTAAGTTGAAATCAGTTGGCTCATTAATATAAGGGAATGATTCCGGCAAGATTTCATTAAAGATTACTTTACCAACAGTTGTTAATAAGAACATATTATTTTGTTCTTCAGTGAATGTTGGATTATTTAATGAACTTGCTTTTATTGCGATACGTGTATGCAAGTGTACATGACCTGTATCATAGGCAATTAAAACTTCATTTGGACCATAGAAAACAGTACCTTCACCGCGTGCGCCTTCACGTTCAAGTGTTAAGTAGTAGTTTCCTAATACCATATCTTGAGAAGGTGTTACAACTGGTTTACCGTCTTTTGGATTCAGGATGTTTTGTGCAGCAAGCATTAGAAGACGAGCTTCAGCTTGAGCTTCAGCTGATAATGGTACGTGAACCGCCATTTGGTCACCATCGAAGTCAGCATTATAGGCTGTACATACTAATGGGTGAAGACGAATAGCACGACCTTCAACTAGTGTTGGTTCAAATGCTTGAATTCCAAGACGGTGAAGCGTTGGTGCACGGTTTAGTAATACTGGATGCTCACGGATAACATCTTCTAAAACGTCCCATACGTCGTTATTTAAACGTTCGATTTTACGTTTAGCAGATTTAATGTTATGAGCAAGACCACGCTCTACTAATTCTTTCATAACGAATGGCTTGAATAATTCAATAGCCATTTCTTTTGGTAAACCACATTGGTACATTTTTAAGTTTGGACCTACTACGATAACAGAACGACCAGAGTAGTCAACACGTTTACCAAGTAGATTTTGACGGAAACGACCTTGTTTACCTTTCAACATATGTGAAAGTGATTTTAATGGACGGTTACCAGGACCTGTTACAGGACGTCCACGACGACCATTATCGATTAATGCATCAACAGCTTCTTGTAACATACGTTTTTCATTTTGTACGATGATGCTTGGAGCACCTAAATCTAATAAACGTTTTAAACGGTTATTACGATTAATTACACGACGGTATAAATCGTTTAAATCTGAAGTCGCGAAACGACCACCATCTAATTGCACCATTGGACGAAGCTCTGGTGGAATAACAGGTAGTACATCCAGAATCATCCATTCAGGTGAGTTTCCTGAGTTACGGAAAGATTCAACAACTTCTAGACGTTTAATGGCACGAGTACGTCTTTGACCTTGAGCAGATTTTAACTCCTCTTTTAAAGATTGTGTTTCATCTTCTAGGTCGATTTTACCTAATAATTTTTTGATTGCTTCTGCACCCATTGATGCTTCGAATGTATTACCGAATTTTTCACGGTATGCACGATACTCTTTTTCAGAAAGTAATTGTTTACTTTCTAAATTAGTAGCACCTGCATCGATCACAACGTATGAAGCGAAATAGATAACTTCTTCAAGAGCACGAGGTGACATATCTAAAATTAGACCCATACGGCTAGGAATACCTTTGAAGTACCAGATATGAGAAACTGGTGCTGCTAATTCGATATGCCCCATACGTTCACGACGAACTTTAGCACGTGTTACTTCAACGCCACAACGATCACAAACTACGCCTTTATAGCGTACACGTTTATATTTCCCACAGTGACACTCCCAGTCCTTAGTTGGACCAAAAATACGCTCACAGAATAAACCATCTTTTTCTGGTTTTAGTGTACGGTAGTTAATTGTTTCAGGTTTTTTAACCTCTCCATATGACCAAGAACGAATCTTGTCAGGTGATGCTAAACCAATTTTCATATATTCAAATTCATTAACGTCTATCAAGGAGCCTACCTCCCTCTAGTATAGGTCTTTATAAAGACTCTTTTACGCAGCTCGATAATCGTTTGCAAAGATTGCCTCTTTGGCAAAGGATTAGAAATAGAATGATTTATTAAAAGAAAAAGCCAGGCAGGGCGTTAAATCCTGCCCGGCTAATTTGAAAAATAAGTTTGACCATATTCACATTTGTGAATTTGGTTTTCCATTATTCAAAAGACTCTACTGGCTCTTCTTCTGTATCTGGCTGTGGTGCAATGTTAAGTGCATCAGCTGGCTGAAGATCATCTTCTTCGTCTAAATCGCGAAGCTCTACTTCTTCATCATTAACTGTTAACATCTTAACATCCATACCAAGAGATTGAAGTTCTTTAATCAATACTTTGAATGACTCAGGAACACCTGGCTCTGGTACACTTTCACCTTTAACGATGGCTTCATATGTTTTCACACGACCAACAACGTCATCAGATTTAACCGTTAAGATTTCTTGAAGTGTATACGCAGCACCATAAGCTTCAAGTGCCCATACCTCCATCTCACCAAAACGTTGTCCACCAAATTGCGCTTTACCACCAAGTGGTTGTTGCGTAACAAGTGAGTAAGGACCAGTTGAACGTGCATGAAGTTTATCATCAACCATGTGAGCAAGTTTGATCATATACATGATACCTACTGATACACGGTTATCGAATGGTTCACCAGAACGTCCATCATACAGGATTGTTTTACCGTCACGGTTCATCCCAGCTTCTTCCATTGTTTCCCAAACGTCTTCTTCATTAGCACCATCAAATACTGGTGTTGCCATGTGAACGCCTAGGTAACGAGAAGCCATACCTAAGTGTAACTCTAAAACTTGTCCGATATTCATACGGGAAGGTACACCAAGTGGATTTAACATGATATCAACAGGCGTGCCATCTGGCATGAATGGCATATCTTCTTCTGGTAAGATACGAGAGATAACCCCTTTGTTACCATGACGTCCGGCCATTTTGTCCCCAACACGAATTTTACGTTTTTGAACAATATAAGCACGAACTAATTGGTTAACACCTGGTGGTAATTCATCGCCATCTTCACGGTTAAATACTTTAACATCAAGAATGATACCGCCAGCACCGTGTGGTACACGTAATGAAGTATCACGAACCTCACGAGCTTTTTCACCGAAGATTGCATGTAATAAACGCTCTTCAGCAGTTAATTCTGTAACCCCTTTAGGCGTTACTTTCCCAACAAGAATATCACCGTCACGTACTTCCGCACCAATACGGATAATACCACGTTCGTCTAGGTTACGAAGTGCATCTTCTCCAACGTTTGGAATATCACGAGTGATTTCTTCAGGCCCAAGCTTTGTATCACGAGACTCTGATTCATATTCTTCAATATGAACAGATGTATAGACATCGTCTTTTACAAGGCGCTCACTCATAATAACAGCATCCTCATAGTTAAAGCCGTTCCAAGTCATGAAGGCAACAAGTACGTTACGTCCAAGAGCTAGTTCACCTTTTTCCATTGATGGACCATCTGCTAAAATATCTCGAGGCTTCACACGTTCGCCTACTTTTACAAGTGGACGTTGGTTATAAGAAGTACCTTGGTTAGAACGAATGAACTTTTGTAATTTATATTTTGTTAAATCGCCTTTAACCTCTTTGCCGTCTACAACTTCAATGCGGCGAACATGGATAGAGCGAGCTTCAACGTGCTCAACAATACCATCATACTTCGCTACTACAGCTGCACCAGAATCACGCGCATCAACATGCTCCATACCAGTACCAACGAATGGTGCTTCTGGGTTAAGAAGTGGAACTGCTTGACGTTGCATGTTGGCACCCATAAGTGCACGGTTCGAGTCATCGTTTTCTAAGAACGGTATACATGCAGTCGCTGCAGAGACAACTTGTTTAGGTGATACATCCATGTAGTCCATTTGCGCTTTACTGAATACCGTGTTATCACCACGGAAACGACCTACTACTTCATCATTTACAAAAGTACCATCGGGATTTAACGGTGAATTTGCTTGTGCTACATAGTAGTTATCTTCTTCATCAGCTGTTAAATAATCAATTTGCTCCGTTACTCGACCTGTTTCGTGGTCAATACGACGATAAGGTGTTTCAATGAAGCCAAATTTATTTACTTTGGCAAATGAAGATAATGAGTTGATTAACCCAATGTTTGGACCCTCTGGTGTCTCGATTGGACACATACGACCATAGTGAGAGTAGTGAACGTCACGTACTTCGAAGCCAGCGCGCTCACGCGTTAAACCACCAGGTCCTAATGCAGATAGACGACGTTTATGCGTTAACTCTGCTAATGGGTTTGTTTGGTCCATGAATTGTGATAATTGAGAGCTTCCGAAGAACTCTTTAATGGACGCAATCACTGGACGGATATTGATTAATTGTTGTGGTACGATCGCAGCTGTGTCATTAATTGACATACGCTCACGTACTACACGTTCCATACGAGACAAACCGATACGGAATTGGTTTTGTAGTAACTCACCAACAGAACGTAGGCGACGGTTACCCAAATGGTCAATATCATCTGTTGCACCTACTTGGTAAAGTAAGTTAAAGAAATAGCTTACTGAAGATAAAACATCAGCAGGTGTAATATTCTTCACTTCTTCATCAATGTACGCATTACCAATGATATTAATTTCTTTTTGCGCTTCATCTTTTGGAGCATAAATCTTAATAGATTGGATGGTTACATCATCTTCAAGCACTCCACCGACTTGTGATAAAGTGCGGTAACCAATACCTTTTGATGAATCTTCTAGGTAAGGTAGAATTTTATCTAAAGTACGACGATCTAATACTGTACCTTTTTCTACTAAAATTTCGCCTGTTTCTGGATCTACAAGCGTTTCAGCAATCGTTTGATTGAATAAACGATTTTTAATGTGAAGCTTTTTATTCATTTTGTAGCGACCAACATTCGCTAAATCATAACGTTTAGCATCGAAGAAACGAGAGTATAATAAACTCTTCGCACTTTCTACTGTTGGTGGCTCACCTGGACGTAAACGTTCATAGATTTCTAAAAGCGCTTTTTCTGTACTTTCAGAGTTATCTTTTTCTAACGTATTACGTAGATACTCGTTATCACCGATAATATCGATAATTTCTTGATCTGAACCGAAACCTAATGCACGTAGTAACACTGTTACTGGTAGCTTACGAGTACGATCAATTCGCACATAAACTACGTCTTTCGCATCAGTTTCATACTCTAACCAAGCACCGCGGTTTGGAATAACTGTAGCTCCAAAGCCTTTTTTACCGTTTTTATCAGTTTTATCATGGAAATACACACTTGGTGAACGAACTAATTGTGAAACGATAACACGTTCAGCACCGTTGATAATGAACGTACCTGTTTCTGTCATTAACGGGAAGTCACCCATGAAGACATCTTGTTCTTTCACTTCGTCTGTTTCTTTGTTGTAAAGACGTACTTTCACACGTAATGGAGCTGCGTAAGTAACATCTCGCTCTTTACACTCATCAACATCATATTTAGGCTCACCTAATGAATAATCGATGAATTCTAATGAAAGATTACCTGTAAAGTCCTCGATCGGCGAAATGTCACGGAACATTTCACGTAAACCTTCTTCAAGGAACCACTCGTAAGACGCCGTTTGAATCTCAATCAGATTTGGAAGCTCAAGCACCTCTTTAATACGCGCAAAGCTTCTACGCTGGCGGTGTTGTCCGTACTGAACTAGTTGACCTGTCAACTCATTCACCCCTCAATAAAGCGATATTAGGTCTTTGCAAAATCATACAAATAGTGTATGATTTCGAAAGACAAAAAGAAAACGAGTCTTCAAAAAGATCTCATTTTCGGTTAACTAAACTTATCTTGGCAAGTATACCCATATTAAAACAATTCTATACAAAAAGGGCATACGACCTCAAAATAATATTTTTGCATTGTATCATATTATCATAGCCGATTTGTCAAGTCAATAAATTATACATATTTCATTTATTTTTTTGCGCGTACTATCCAGTACCCTTTTTTCTTTTCTACTACATCGACTTCTGAAAACTTTTCTTCTAAGTAACTTACTGTCGATGGCGCTCCTTGTTTCTTCTGAATGACTACCCAGAGTTCACCCGAAGACACTAGCCGATCGTAAGCTCCATCGTAAAAGCGGAAAATCGTTTCCTTCCCCGCACGAATTGGTGGATTCGTTAAGATTGCTGCCGCATCTACATCGTTATCAACCATCGATAGGCCGTCACTCACAAATATTCGCACATTTTGAACACCGTTCACTTGCGCATTTTTTTGCGAAAGCGCAACTGCACGTTCATTTATATCCATCATAAAAACGGTACGGTCTGGATTAGTTTTGGCAATCGATAACCCTATCGGCCCGTATCCACAACCTACATCAAAAATCGCACCATCAATATCAGGCATTTGAAAAGCGTCTATTAAAACACGGGATCCAAAATCTACTTCGCTTTTACTAAATACACCTGCATCCGTTTCAAATGAAAACGTATGCCCTAGTAACTTGAATGTCCAGTGACGTGGTTTACTTTCAGTTTGAGGCTTACTTGTATAATAGTGATCTGACATTTTCACGCCTCCTCAGAATGAAGAAAAAAGCTCGCCAAAATGACGAGCTTTCCTTTTGTTAAAAAGTAACGAGAGATTACTTAACTTCTACAGATGCGCCAACTTCTTCAAGTTTAGCTTTGATTTCTTCAGCTTCATCTTTAGAAACGCCTTCTTTAAGAGCTTTAGGAGCGTTATCTACTACTTCTTTAGCTTCTTTAAGACCTAAACCAGTGATTTCACGAACCACTTTGATTACTTTGATTTTTTCTGCACCAGCAGATGCTAATACTACGTCAAATTCTGTTTTTTCTTCAGCTGCAGCAGCACCACCAGCAACTACTGCTACTGGAGCAGCAGCTGTTACACCGAATTCTTCTTCGATAGCTTTTACTAAATCGTTTAATTCAAGAACTGTCATAGCTTTGATAGCTTCTAAGATTTGCTCTTTATTCATTATAATTTCCTCCTAATTGGATAATGTTTTATTTTTTGCGATCAGGCCGCAGAAGTATTAGTGCGTACTAAATTACGCGCCTTGTTCTTCTTTTTGTTCTGCAACAGCTTTTGTTGCAAGTGCGAAGTTACGCACTGGAGCTTGAAGTACAGATAAAAGCATAGAAAGTAGACCTTCGCGTGATGGAAGTTCTGCAAGTGCTTTAACATCTTCAACAGAAGAGATAGTACCTTCAATAATACCAGCTTTAATTTCTAAAGCTTCGTTTTTCTTCGCGAACTCGTTGATGATTTTAGCAGGCGCTACAACATCTTCATTTGAGAACGCAATTGCGTTAGGACCAACTAATACGTCGTTGATTCCTTCAAGGCCAGCAGCTTCAGCAGCACGACGAGTTAAAGTGTTTTTGTAAACTTTGAACTCAACGCCAGCTTCACGAAGTTGTTTACGAAGCTCTGTTACTTGTGCAACATTAAGACCACGGTAATCCACAACTACTACAGAAGCAGCGCCTTGGAATTTTTCAGTAATCTCTTGAACTTGTACTTGTTTGTTTTCGATTGCTTTGCTCATGATGACACCTCCTATTAGAATGGGTCATTTATACCGACAAAAGAAAAGCCTCCGAGTCAAATAGACACAGAGGCTGAAAGTCATCATCTTTAAATAAGAATCTGAATTCCGATGTCCTCGGTAGGAACATTAAGTGACAAGTCACTCCTACTGTCTACGGTACAAATGGATAATTCACAACAGCAACTATAGTATCACGTATAGCCACTATCGTCAATACATATATATAAATTATTTTACTACTACGTTAGAAGCGTCAATTTTAACCGCTGGACCCATTGTAGTTGTAACATTTACAGATTTCATGTAAGTACCTTTAGCTGCAGCAGGTTTTGCTTTTTGTACTACATCAAAAACAGCTAAGAAGTTTTCTACTAATTTTTCTGCTGAGAAAGAAACTTTACCGATAGGAGCGTGGATAATACCAGCTTTATCAGCACGGTATTCTACTTTACCAGCTTTGATTTCTTCGATAGCTTTTGTTACATCAAAAGTAACTGTACCAGTTTTAGGGTTTGGCATTAAACCTTTAGGTCCTAATACACGACCAAGTTTACCAACTTCACCCATCATGTCAGGAGTTGCTACGATTACATCGAAGTCAAACCAACCTTGTTGGATTTTTTGGATATATTCTGCATCGCCTACATAGTCAGCACCAGCTGCTTCAGCTTCTTTAAGCTTTTCACCTTTTGCAAATACTAATACGCGTTGAGTTTTACCAGTACCGTTTGGTAGCACTACTGCGCCACGGATTTGTTGGTCGTTCTTACGAGTATCAATACCTAAGCGGAAAGCAACTTCTACAGTAGCGTCGAAGTTTACTGTGCTAGTTTTTTGAGCAAGTTCGATTGCTTCTTGTGCAGTGTATAGTGCGTTACGATCAATTAATTTTGCTGCATCTTGCAGTTTTTTACCTTTTTTAGCCATTATATATTTCCTCCTTGATTGTGGTTATAGCGGATTTTACCTCCCACGAATAAAGGTTGCGTGTTCACAAAGAAACTTCGCAACCTTCCAAAAAACAAAACATCAAGTAAATGGGATTAGTCTTCGATAACAATACCCATGCTTCGTGCAGTACCTTCAACCATTAACATAGCAGCTTCTACTGAAGCAGCGTTAAGGTCTGGCATTTTAGTTTCAGCGATTTCGCGAACTTTATCACGTTTAACCGTTGCCACTTTTTTACGGTTTGGTTCACCAGATCCAGATTGGATACCAGCTGCTACTTTAAGTAGAACTGCTGCAGGTGGAGTTTTTGTAATGAAAGTGAAAGAACGATCCTCGAATACTGAAATTTCAACTGGGATAATAAGACCAGCTTGATCAGCAGTACGCGCATTAAATTCTTTACAGAATCCCATGATGTTCACACCCGCTTGACCTAATGCAGGACCAACCGGTGGAGCTGGGTTAGCTTTACCAGCAGGGATTTGAAGTTTTACAACTTTAATAACTTTTTTAGCCACGAGACACACCTCCTTAAGTCCGTGATGTGGTAATTGGGTTGCCCCTCCCACTCAATATCTGTCTGTCAGCTAAGTGCCGATAACATTAAAATTATCATTACAGACGTCAAACAAAAGTATGACAGTCTGACCTATGAAATGATACCACTTTTACTTTTTTTAAGCAAGTAGTAATTAACAAAATCTGCGAAACATCTACCAATTAGCATGTAGTGTTCTATTGTTAGAACTATAATTTTTGAACTTGTTCGAAATCTAGCTCCATAATTGTTTCGCGACCAAACATATCAACGGTCACTTTAATTTTACCTTTTTCTGTGTCAATTTCTTCAACACGCCCTTGGAAATGAGCAAACGGCCCTTCTAATACTTCTACTGCTTCACCAACAGTAATGTCCACTTCTACAACTTTATCGGTCATACCCATTTGCTGCAGTAAACGATCGGCTTCTTCAGGTAATAACGGTGTTGGTTTTGCTCCTCCACCAGATGAACCGATAAAGCCCGTAACACCAGGCGTATTTCGAACTACATACCAAGAATCATCTGTCATGATTAACTCTACTAACACATAACCAGGGAAAACTTTACGCATCATTGTACGTTTTTTTCCATCTTTCATTTCTGTTTCTTCGTGCTCAGGAACAATCACACGGAAGATTTTATCTTGCATTCCCATTGTTTCTACACGTTTCTCTAGGTTTGCTTTTACACGGTTTTCATACCCTGAATACGTATGAACAACATACCAATTTTTCTCCATAACTACTAGGACTCCTCGTCCGTCCCTCCCTTACAAATAAAAGTGAAAATGAATCGCGATACGCTCAATGCATTTTTACTCTTTTCACAAACATCTCATTAGAAAAATATAGCTTTCGCTAATTACTTGCGAAAGCTCGATGATATATACCGAAACTAGCATAGTCATCTATCGCTACTATCATACTCTCCTAGTAGTATTTATCATAATGAGGAGATTTTACTGCTTTGCGCTTCACTTCACCCATCTCATCGATCCAATTAGATGGAGTTTTCTGCTGAATGAAGATAAAACAAACGAAAAAACCCGTTATTGCAATGGACGGGCTATTTCAAAAATATGCTATTTACTAAATTATAAATCTAAGTACCAGCGGAATAATGATGAAATACCTAAGTCAACTAACACAAAAAATAAAGCCATAATGACAACAGTTGAAATTACAACGACTGTATATTTCGTCAGTTCTTTACTTTTCGGCCAGCTTGTTTTGCGCATTTCTGACATTACATCGCTGAAAAAGCTTTTGATCTTGCCCATTCTAGCTTAACCTCCGAATCAATCAAATCTGTCTATTTACATATCATTTTATAGCGTTTGTTTATGCATTGTATGTTCATTGCAATGCGAGCAAAATTTCTTTAATTCGAGACGTACAGTTGAACCTTCTTTAGCTGGGAACGTGTAATTTCTCGAACCACATTTCTCACAATTTAGCACGACTTTTTTTGCCATATAATCACCTTTTTCGGCACTTTGTCTTTTTAAGACTAACACCTATATTTGTCAATGTCAATAAAGCCTATATGGGCTAAGACATTTCCTCAAGGACTAAATGACGTTCTAATTTACGTTTTACCCGCTGCAATGCATTATCGATAGATTTCACATGACGATTTAATTTGGCGGAAATTTCATGATAAGACTGACCGTCTAGATATAAGGCTAAAACTTGTAGCTCTAATTCACTTAAAATCTCACTCATCTTTTCTTCTAAATATCCAAACTCTTCTCTATGAATCATCAATTCTTCTGGATCATCCATAATAGCACCCGTTAGTACATCCATAAGCGTTCGGTCTGACTCTTCGTCGAATATAGGCTTGTCCAAAGAAATATAGGAATTTAGAGGTATATGCTTTTGCCTAGTTGCTGTTTTAATAGCTGTGATAATCTGCCTTGTAATGCATAACTCTGCAAAAGCCCTGAATGATGCAAGCTTATCACCTTTAAAATCACGAATCGCTTTATATAAGCCTATCATGCCCTCTTGTACAATATCTTCCTTATCTGCTCCGATTAAAAAATAGGATCTTGCCTTCGCTCTTACTAACAAACGGTATTTCGTAATCAAATAATCCAACGCATCTGTATTACCTTGATGCACCATTTCAATAAGCTCTTCATCATTGAATCGTTCAAAATCTTGTGTCACTTGTACAATGCTATTTTTAAACATGGTATCACCTCAGCCACAACAGATAATTAGAAACAGTATAACGGAATTGGAAAATATGCGTCAATCAATCATTTCAACCCTCGTCGCCATTTTTCAAACGCGAGCGCAACATCTGGCTTTAATTCTATACGAGAAGGCGGCTTACTTTCTTGCTTCCGCTTCACATCGTGAGTAATTTTATGTTGGATAATACTTGTATCAATTTCTAGCTCTCTAGCCGATTTCCTTAAGGCACCATTCCCAAATATAACACTTTGCTCTGCCATATCAGAAGTTGCTACATGAATTTGTACATTTCTAGCCTTTAATTCATGCGTCATTTTTTCAATACGTTCATCTGCTGTTTCATTTTTTCGTGTATAAATGACTTCTACATCATTTTCTATATAAGATTGCTCTACTCCTGGTACAAGATGTGCGTCAAAAACAATAATTACGCGCCAACCCATCGCTGCTTTATATTCAGCCATGAGTTCTATCAACCTTCTACGCGCATCCTCAAAATTCGTATCACGCAATGGCCGCAGCTCTTTCCAAGATCCAATCATATTATAGCCATCAACAAGCAAAATGTTTTTCATTGTTATTCAATCGCTTCTTGACGTTTACGATACACTTCGTACATTAATAAAGCCGCTGCTACTGATGCGTTCAGTGATGTGACATGCCCAACCATCGGTAAGTGATATAAAAAATCGCATTTCTCTTTTAATAAACGCCCCATCCCTTTGCCCTCACTACCGATAATGATGGCTAATGGTAATGTTGCATCCATTTTTCGATAATCTGCTGATCCCTTTGCATCTGTCCCTGCAATCCATATACCGCGTTCTTTTAATTCATCTATTGTTTGAGCAAGGTTGTTTACACGTACAACTGGAACGTGTTCAATCGCTCCTGTAGATGCCTTTGCCACTACTGCTGTTAAACTCACTGAACGGCGCTTAGGAATAATAATACCATGTGCCCCTATAGCATCAGCCGTTCTCATAATAGACCCTAGATTATGAGGATCCTCTAACTCATCTAAGATTAAGAAAAAAGGATCTTCCTGTTTATTAGCCGCTGCTGCAAATAAATCCTCAAGTTCAGCATACTTATAAGCGGCAACAGAAGCAACGATTCCTTGATGATTAGCACTTGATAATTGATCAACTTTCTTTTTTGGGACAAATTGAACTATAACACCACGTTCACGGGCTAAATCTAGCAGTTCATTGACGCCAGATTTCTTTACTCCTTCTGCAATCCATACTTTATTCATATCGCGGCCTGAACGAAGTGCTTCTAACACTGGGTTTTTACCGGCAATAATTTCACCATTCTGTTCTGCCATTATTTAGACACTCCTTTTGATTCCTCGATTATTTGAATAGCATATGCAATGATTTCGTAGACGCGTTCTAGTTCATTCAATAAATATAAACTACCAAGCACCGCCTCAAAGCCTGAGCTATTACGATAGGTTTGGACATCCGTATTTTTTGGTACAGAGCCGGATTTGGCATTGCGTCCACGGCGGAACACAGCCAATTCCTCCTCTGTTAAATAATTTTCATCTATCATGCGATGAACGATCATAGATTGCGCTTTTGCTGAAACGTAGCGAGTTGCCTCTCGATGTAGTGTGTTTGGTTTAACACGACCAGAGCGTAGCAAATATTCTCGGACCTTTTGTTCCAATACGGCATCACCCATATAGGCTAACGCCAGCGCTTTTAATTGTTTAACATCTTCATTGCGAAGTTTATCCAACTTAATTACCCTCGTTTCCATCTAGTTCCTTGTCGTGTATCTTCTAAAATGATACCTTGGGCTTGCAAATGGTCACGGATCTCATCAGAACGAGCAAAATCACGATTTTTACGTGCCTCGACGCGCTCTTGTAATAATGCTTCAATTTCTTCGTCTAATAGTTCTTCTTCTTTTGCAAATTCAATACCTAAGACGTCACCTAGTACTTCAAAGGTTTCAATAAAGGTTTCTAATACTTTCTTGCAAGTATTGGCTTCATTTAAATAAATATTAGCAATACGAGCTACTTCAAATAATACAGAAATAGCGTTGGCTGTATTAAAATCATCGTCCATTGCCTCTTCAAAATGCGCTTTTTGTTCCGTAATTTTGTTCAGCCATTCTTCTGAATGATCTCCTAAGCTTACGGTAGTCGTAAGGCGGTGCTTCACATTGTTGTATGCTGTACGAATGCGCTCTAAACCTGACGCAGCAGCTTCTACTAGATCCTTCGCAAAGTTAATTGGATGACGATAATGGACAGATAGCATGAAGAAACGCAATATCTGCGGGTCAATTTGTTTACGGATATCATTCACAAGAATAAAATTCCCAAGAGATTTGGACATCTTTTCATTATCTATATTAATATACCCGTTATGCATCCAATAACGCGCAAATGTTTTATCATTGTGTGCCTCTGATTGAGCAATTTCATTTTCGTGGTGAGGGAAAGTTAAATCCTGCCCACCAGCATGAATATCAATAGTATCTCCTAAATGTTCACGAGCCATTACAGAACACTCAATATGCCACCCTGGACGGCCATCTCCCCATGGGCTTTCCCAGAATATCTCACCTGGCTTAGCAGCTTTCCATAAAGCAAAATCTAACGCATCATCTTTTTTCTCGCCTGCTTCAATACGAGCACCGATTTTTAAATCGTCAACTGATTGGTGTGATAATTTACCGTAGCCATCAAATTTACGAGTACGGTAATACACATCTCCAGCAGACTCATAAGCGTAGCCCTTTTCAATTAGCACTTGAATAAATTGAATGATATCGTCCATATGCTCTGTCACACGTGGATGAACATCTGCCTTTTTGCATCCCAGTGCTGTAACATCTTCAAAATAGGCTGCAATAAAACGCTCTGTTAATTCATGTACTTCTTCACCAAGCTCATTTGCAGCTTTAATAATTTTATCGTCTACATCCGTAAAATTGGAAACAAACTTTACATCATAGCCTTTATACTGAAAATAACGACGTACTGTATCATAAACAATTACAGGACGTGAATTCCCAATATGGATATAGTTATAAACCGTAGGACCGCAGACATACATTTTTACCTTGCCCTCTTCCAACGGTACAAAGGTTTCCTTTTGTCGTGTTAATGAGTTAAAAATTTGAATACCCATTGTATTTCACTCTCCTTTTCTGTTGAATAAAAAAAGCGCCTCTATCACTCCTAAAAGGAATGACAGAGACGCTCGATTTGCGTGGTTCCACTCTGATTGAAGACAAAAAGCCTTCCACTTTGGACATCCATTAACGGGGATGATTCGATAAAGCCTACTCTCGTTCAGCTTTATGCTCAAAGGTGCATTTCAGTTTTGCCTAGGCTCAGACCACTTTCAGCCGATGATGGTCCTCTCTTAAGAGCATGCGCCACTTACTTCTCCTTATCAACGCTTTTTCAATGTAAATACATTTTACAACGAAAGAATGAATTGTCAATAAATTTATCTTTATTGTGCAAATTTCTCCACACGGTCAATTGATTTCTCTTTACCAATTAAACAAATGGCGTTCGGCAACTCTGGTCCATGTGTTTCACCAGTTGTCACAACACGGATTGGCATGAACAGATTTTTACCTTTATGACCAGTTGTCTTTTGTACAGCTTTAATTGCAGCTTTTACCGCATCTGGTGTAAATTCTTCTAGCTCTTCCAATTGCGCTTTAAATGCTGCCATTACTTCAGGTACTTGCTCTCCTGCTAAAACCTCTTTTGCTTCTTCATCATATTCAATATGGTCGTTAAAGAATAGGCTAGATAATTCGACAATTTCTGCACCAAAGCTCATTTGGTCATGATAAAGCGCGATTAAATCCGTCGCCCAAGCATGTTGCTCTGCAGTCAATTCTTCAGGTAATAAGCCTGCTTTTTGTAGGTGTGGTAAAGATAATGCTACAACTTCTTCCAAAGACAACTTTTTAATATATTGATTATTCATCCATGTTAGCTTTTGTTTATCGAACATAGATGGTGATTTTGAAAGACGTTTTTCATCAAAAATTTTGATAAATTCTTCTTTTGAGAAAATCTCTTCTTCTCCCTCTGGAGACCAACCAAGTAGCGCAAAGAAGTTAAACATCGCTTCAGGAAGATAACCTAAATCTTTATATTGCGTAACAAATTGAATAATCGATTCATCACGCTTTGATAGTTTTTTACGGTTTTCGTTAATAATTAATGTCATATGACCAAAGCGTGGATATTCCCAACCAAATGCATCAAAGATCATCATTTGCTTAGGTGTATTCGATAAATGCTCCTCACCGCGGAAAACGTGAGAGATTTCCATAAAGTGATCATCTAAAACAACTGCATAGTTATATGTTGGAATACCATTAGCTTTTACAAGTACCCAATCACCAATATCTTTAGACTCAAATGTAACTTGTCCACGAACTAGATCTTCAAATTCGTATGTTACATTTTCAGGTACACGCATACGGATTGTGTATGGCTCACCTGCCGCTTCTTTAGCAGCGACTTCATCTGCTGATAAGTGGCGACATGTACCATCATAAGTAGGAGCAGCTACACCTCTTGCTTTTTGTTCTTCACGAGATGCTTCAAGCTTTTCAGAAGAACAGAAACATTTGTAGGCTACACCTTGCTCTAATAGTTTTTCAGCGTGTTCTTTATAGATATCAAGACGTTCCATTTGACGATAAGGCGCATAAGGTCCACCAATATCAATGGACTCATCATATTCAATACCTAACCATTTTAGGTTATCTAGCTGAGATGCTTCTCCGCCCTCTACATTACGTTCAATATCCGTATCTTCAATACGTACAATGAATTTACCGTTATGATGTTTTGCATATAAATAATTGAATAATGCTGTACGCGCTCCACCGATATGTAAATAACCTGTTGGAGATGGCGCGTAACGAACGCGAACTTCTTTCGTCATAATTAAAAGCCTCCTAAATTTTCGATCAAAAATTGACTTTGTTCATTTTACCACTCTGTTACAGGAAATAAAAGCGGGGTTCATCCACATTTATTTCTTGATCAATAGAATCGTTGCCATTGCCGCAATACCTTCCTCGCGACCTGTAAAACCTAATCGTTCAGTTGTAGTTGCTTTAACATTTACCTGTGAAGGCTCTGCGTGTAATAATTCAGCGATACGTTGTTGCATCTGCCCAATATAGGGTGCCATTTTAGGACGTTGTGCCATAATGGTACAATCGACATTACCTAGAGAATAACCCTTGTCCTCAACAATCTTCCAAATATACTCTAATAATTTTGCTGAATCCGCGTCCTTAAATGCAGGGTCTGTATCTGGAAAATGACGGCCAATATCCCCTTCTCCAATTGCTCCTAAAGCTGCATCTGTGACAGTGTGTAAAAGAACATCCGCATCTGAATGTCCTACCAGTCCTTTTTCATGCGGAATGGTAATGCCCCCAATAATTAATGGACGACCTTCTTCAAATGCATGTACGTCAAAACCTTGTCCAATTCGAAACATATTCATCTTCCTTTAATTAATATTTATCATTATCATATCAAAATTTGCCCTAGGTTGTTTGAAAAGCGCTTTAATAATTATCCTCCTATAGCAGTAATGGGCAGTTTAGAAAGCTACACTCTCTAGACTGCCCCATATTCTTTAAATATGATACTCTATATTTTTCATTTGACTGTTGCTAATATTCGGAGATGGCTGTGAATTATAGACACGTGAATAAGGGGGAACGGAGTGTGTTAGCCAAATATTACTCCCTAGGACGGAATCATGCCCAATCGTCGTCTCGCCCCCTAAAATAGTAGCACCAGCATAAATGACAACATTGTCAGCAATATTCGGATGACGCTTAATGCCCTTAATCGGATTACCATTTTCATCCAACGGGAAGCTTAGTGCACCTAATGTTACACCTTGATAAATTTTTACATTCTTACCGATAGTACAAGTTTCACCGATAACGACACCTGTTCCATGGTCAATAAAGAAAGATTCTCCTATGGTAGCCCCTGGATGAATATCGATACCTGTTAATCGGTGTGCATATTCTGACATAATACGAGGCACAATTTGTACGCCCATTTCGTATAACTCATGTGCGATGCGGTGAATATAAACAGCCACAATAGATGGATAACTTAGCAAAATCTCCTCTGTGGAAAGAGCTGCAGGGTCACCATTATATGCCGCTTGAATATCTGTTTGTAACACTTGGCGAATGGCAGGAAATCGATTAATCAAATTCATAACAATTTTGTCTGCTTGTTCACGGCAATACTTCTCGCAATTGGCAGGATCACTGTCCTCCATATTATAAAATAATACTTTTTCGATAATATCCCGCAAATCTAATGCTGTTTCACGTAGCTTATTACTGCAAACTACATTCACCCTTGTTTCATCAATAGGTCTTGTCATATAAATACCAGGGAACAGCACCTCATGGAAATTATCAATTATTTTTATAACCCGATCCCGTCCATCAAAGCCTATTGAGTTGTCAACATCGATGTACTGTTTATTTATACTAGTTAATGAACCTGTAATTTCTGGAACCTTTTGATTTAACCAATCATTTAATGACACAATAAACACCCCTCACATCTTTTCATCTATTCTATTACCTTATTAATCATATATCCACTATTTCATTTTACACGTAAAACGATCACAAATGGATAAAACCACTTTATTTGAGCTATTCCAACTTTTTATTCTCTTCCTACGCCTTCGCATCTAATTCGACTAGCAAAATGTCATTATTATCATACATATATGGTTGAACAGATTACGAAGCAATAAGGCATTCTGACCATACAATTTTCCCCAACCAAAACAAATAAAAAAGACTATCCATCCTCAAAAAACTACGAATGAATAGCCTCTATAAATAATATTTCTTAATGATTGTATGATCCACGCTTACGCAAGATTGCCTCACCAAATACTAAGTCTTCTTGTGTTGTCATTTTTACATTTTCATAACTACTTTCTACGATGTGTACCTGATGTCCGAGACGCTCCATTAGCATTGCCTCATCTGTCCCAAGAAAACCTACCTTTTCAGCTACGTCCTCTGCTTCCATAATTAATTCAAAACGAAATGCTTGTGGAGTTTGCACCATCCAAAGGCTTTCTCGATCAACTGTTTCCTCTATAATGCCATTATGTGATACTTTTTTCATCGTATCTTTCGCACGAACCCCTGCTATTGCTGCACCGTGATTATGCGCGTTCTGTACAAGCTTTGCAATGATATCATGCGTAATAAACGGGCGTGCTGCGTCATGGACAAGCACAATATCTACCTGTTGCATCTCTTTCATGCACGAATGGACCGAATGCTGTCGCTCAGCACCCCCATCAGGTAAACCCTTCACTTTGGTAATCCTATAGTCCTCTAGCATTTTTTGAATAAATCCACGTTCTTCTGGTTTTACAGCGAGCCAAATACCTGTGCAAGCGGGATCTTGTTGAAACACTTCTAGTGTGTGTACCAGAATAGGTTTCTCTAAAAGCTTTAAAAATAATTTATTTTGCCCTGCTCCCATACGCTTCCCACTTCCAGCAGCAGGTAGAACCACTTCATATTGCATTTTCCCACATCCTAATCGTCCTTCGGCTTAGCAAATATCATACGACCTGCCGATGTTTGCAGCACACTAGTAACTGTAACTGTAATTGCCTGTCCGATATAACTACGACCACCTTCAACCACAATCATCGTACCATCATCTAAATAGGCAACTCCTTGGTTATGCTCTTTACCATCCTTTATAACAACAACCTGCATATCTTCACCTGGTATGACTACAGGTTTCACTGCATTCGCTAAATCATTGATATTTAAGACTTTTACATGATGGAGCTCACAGACTTTATTCAGGTTAAAATCATTCGTAACGATGCATGTATCGTTGCCCATTTTTTTTGCAAGACGGACTAGCTTTAAATCTACCTCTTGTACATCTTCAAAATCCTCATCCGTAATTTCAACTTTTGTCTTACGCTCATCTTGTAATTTTTTTAAAATATCTAAACCACGCCGACCTCTTGTGCGCTTTAAGGTATCAGAAGAATCAGCTATATGCTGAAGCTCTGTGAGCACAAATTGAGGTACAACTAATATACCTTCAATGAAGCCTGTTTCAGAAATATCAGCAATACGACCATCGATAATTACACTTGTATCTAGCAGTTTGTAGCTTCCACGAACCTCCTGAGCCTCAGCATCTTCAGCAGCTTTTTTCTTCGTATTGGTACTACGTAATGTAAAAAGCTGTATGAGCTCATCTCTTTTTCTAAAACCTAGACGGAACCCTAAATACCCTAATACAAATGACAGGATAATAGGGAGTACTTCTGTGATAACAGGGAATTTTACACTATCAATGGCAAAGCCTAAAAAGTAAGCGACAATCAACCCAATTATTAAACCAAACGTACCAAATAATAAATCTCCGATAGGAACCTTAAACAGAACTTCTTCCATCCAGCTAATGAGCCTTACAAAGTAATCGGAAAATGCAAAAGATAGTGTAAACAGTAAAAGTGCGCCTAGAGCTACTGATACATAAGGATTATCTAGCCAAGGATTAGATGATAAATGAAGCAATTCGTATAATGGCGGTAAGAAAACAAGGCCCAATGCTCCTCCAATCAGTAAAAACGCAATTTGAACAAATTTTTTCACAAGCTGTCACCTCCTAATTGTTAGTTAAGATTATACATAGTTTATGGCAGAAAATCTTTCATGAGCTCAGTCAAATTCTCATTATTTTTGATGTTGTGTAACAAGGATAAGTTAGTTAGACAAAATTTCACAAATTTCTATTTTTGTTCGTACTAGATGACAATCCTTTATTCATTCATCAGCTATTATTTAGGACGATTATTCTTTTATTTGAGTTTCCGATATTCGCATCAAAAATTGAAGGAAAATGCATGTCAGATTAATATCCAACATGCACATTTTCCTTTATAACTCTCTAAAGCATGCATTTAGTGCATCTTTTATCGTTTCTACACCAACAATTTCAATTCCCTGCGGAAATTCCCAACCACCAATATTGGAAGAAGGAATGAAGGCTCTTTTAAATCCAAGCTTCGCCGCTTCAATGACCCGCTGTTCTATACGTGATACCCGACGGACCTCACCTGTTAGTCCGACCTCACCAATAAAACAATCCGTTGCACGCACTGCCTGATCCTTAAAACTAGATACAATGCTTGTCAACACTGCTAAATCTATTGCTGGCTCATCCAGCTTGACACCACCAGCAACTTTAATATATGCATCCTGAGCTTGTAGCATGAGACCCATACGCTTTTCTAGTACAGCCATTAGCAATTGTACTCGGTTTTGATCGACACCTGTGGCCATACGTTTAGGATAGTTAAAGCTTGTAGGTGTAACTAAGGATTGAATTTCAACAAGGATTGGCCTTGTCCCCTCCATTGATGCTACAATAGTTGACCCCGCCGCACCTTGTGAACGCTCCTGTAAAAATAACTCCGAAGGGTTTAGAACTTCCTTTAACCCTCCTTGAAGCATTTCAAATATAGCAATTTCATTTGTAGATCCGAAGCGGTTTTTTTGGCTTCGTAAAATACGATGATTATGATGTCTTTCCCCTTCAAAGTACAGTACAGTATCCACCATATGCTCTAAAATACGTGGCCCAGCAATTTGTCCCTCTTTTGTTACATGCCCTACTAGAAAAATAGCAATGCCTTTGGTTTTAGCGATTCGCATCAGCTCAGCTGTACATTCACGAACCTGTGAGACACTACCAGGGGCGCTTGTTACTTCTGGATGAAAGACCGTTTGTATGGAATCGACAATAACAAATTTAGGCTGTACTTCATCAATGGTTTGGTTTAAAAACTCTAGGTTTGTTTCGGAGTATATGTAAAGCTCTTGAGAAATCACTCCTAAACGCTCTGCTCGTAATTTCGTTTGACGAATAGATTCCTCTCCAGAAATATAAAGTACGCGATGCCCTTTATTCGATAGTAATGCGGAAACCTGTAATAGTAATGTTGATTTCCCTATTCCAGGATCGCCCCCGATCAATACTAGAGAACCAGGTACAATGCCCCCGCCTAATACACGATTGAGTTCGCCCATTTCTGTTGCTACACGCGATTCTTCAGTAGCTTCCACTTGGATAATCGGGATTGCCTTTTGTGTGACTGTAGCAGAATGTTGAAATGCTCCTCGTGGACCTTTTGCAACCATCTCTACTTCTTCCACCATTTTATTCCATTCACCACACCCAGGGCATCTTCCCATCCATTTAGCAGACTCATAGCCACAGCCTGAACATACAAATTTCGTTTTTTTCTTTGCCAAATTGCTTTCACCTCGAATATTTGTTCTTATCCTTAATTGTACAGAAAAAAAGACAGCTTGGCACTTAAAGCCTCACTGTCTTTCCTTGAAATTATTTAGAGATGGATACTCCCTCTTTTTTCTTTACAACAAACTCATCGTTTACGTAATCAATGATAACCTGATTACCCTTTTCTACATTACCCTTTAGTAATTCTTCCGATAATCGATCCTCTACTTGTTTTTGTAATGCACGACGTAGTGGACGAGCACCATATTGAGGGTCATAGCCTTCTTCAGCAATTTTCTCAAGTGCTGCATCAGTCAACTCTAACGAAATATCTTGCTCTTTCAAGCGTTTTGTTAAAGCATTGCCCATCATCGCAATGATTTCTTTTAAGTGCTCTTTTTCTAATGCGTGGAAGACAATCATTTCATCGATACGGTTTAAGAATTCTGGACGGAATGCTTTTTTCAATTCTTCTAACATCGTACCCTTCATGTCTTTATGCTTAGACTCTGCACCGCCTACATTGAAACCAAGGCTCTTTTGGTATTTTAATGCATCCGCACCAACGTTTGAAGTCATAATGACCACTGTATTGCGGAAGTCTACTACACGTCCCTTAGAGTCTGTTAAACGACCATCTTCAAGCACTTGTAATAGAATATTGAATACATCAGGGTGTGCCTTTTCAATTTCATCTAATAAAACGACTGAATATGGCTTACGACGAACTTTCTCTGTCAGTTGGCCACCATCATCGAAGCCTACATAGCCTGGAGGTGAACCTACTAGACGAGAAGTCGAATGTTTCTCCATATACTCGGACATATCAACACGAATCATCGCATCCTCATCGCCAAACATTACTTCAGCAAGTGCTCTTGCAAGCTCTGTTTTACCAACGCCTGTAGGTCCTAAGAAGATAAATGAACCAATTGGTCGTTTTGGATCCTTTAGGCCTGCTCTTGCACGACGTATTGCACGAGAAATTGCTTCTACCGCTTCTCCTTGCCCTACTACACGTTTGTGTAACTCTTCTTCGAGCTGTAATAACTTGGAAGATTCTTCAGAAGCAATTTTAGCTACTGGAATTCCTGTCCACATTGAGACAACTGCTGCTACATCATCCACAGTTACTTTAGATTCGGCTTTACCTTGCTCTTCTTTCCAATTTTTTCGGGTAGCTTCAATTTCATCCTTCAGCTTTTGCTCTGTATCTCTTAGTGCTGCTGCCTTTTCAAATTCTTGACCTGATACGGCTGCATTTTTTTCAGAACGAACATTTTCAAGCTTATCCTCAAGCGCCTTTAAGTTTGGTGGCACTGCGAATGAGCGTAAGCGTACTTTAGAACCCGCTTCATCGATTAAGTCAATCGCTTTATCTGGTAAGAATCGGTCAGAAATATATCTATCACTCATTTTGGCCGCTGCTTCAATCGCTTCATCTGTAATTTTCACACGGTGATGCGCTTCATAACGATCGCGTAAGCCTTGAATAATTAGAATAGCCTCTTCCACTGTCGGCTCATCCACTTGGATTGGTTGGAAACGACGCTCTAAGGCTGCATCCTTTTCAATGTACTTGCGGTACTCATCAAGTGTTGTGGCACCAATACATTGAAGTTCACCACGTGCTAAAGATGGTTTTAAGATATTTGATGCATCAATCGCACCTTCAGCACCACCCGCGCCAATTAATGTATGCAATTCGTCAATAAATAAAATGATGTTGCCTGCTTGGCGAATTTCATCCATCACTTTTTTCAAACGATCTTCAAATTCTCCACGATATTTTGTACCTGCAACAACTGTCCCCATATCTAAGGTCATTACACGTTTGTCACGAAGGATTTCTGGAACTTCATTATTAATAATTTGCTGTGCCAATCCTTCAGCAATCGCTGTTTTACCAACACCTGGCTCACCAATCAATACAGGGTTATTTTTCGTACGACGCGATAAAACCTCAATAACTCGTGTAATTTCCTTGCTTCGGCCAATGACAGGGTCTAATGTACCTTCACGTGCAATTTGTGTTAAATCACGTGCTAGGCTATCTAATGTTGGTGTATTGGCAGCTTGAGCTGCTTGTTGGCCAGATTGTGCATTATCATTATTACCTAATAGCAATAATACTTGCTGGCGAGCTTTATTTAAGCCGACTCCCGCATTGTTTAAAACGCGAGCTGCCACGCCCTCACCCTCACGTATAAGCGCCAATAATAAATGCTCTGTACCGATATAGGAGTGACCCAATTTACGTGACTCATCAACAGATAATTCAATTACTTTTTTAGCTCTTGGCGTATAATGAACGATTGGACCGACATCTTCTTTGCCCTTACCAACTAATTCTTCAATGCCAGCTTCAATCGTTTGAGGACTAATATCAATGGCTTCTAACGCTTTCGCAGCAATACCGCCGCCTTCACGTATAAGCCCTAATAGAATATGCTCTGTACCGATAGATTCGTGCTTCCAACGAATAGCCTCTTCCTGAGCAAGCTGTAATACTTTTTGCGCGCGTTGTGTAAAACGATTAAACATCATATAAATCCTCTCCTTTTTCCCCATTTATAGGCTTATTCGCATGTTCTTGGGATAATGTCTCACGAAGCATCTCCGCTCGTACACGATCCCGTTCAGCAGGTGGTAATGCCTCACCTGCATAGTGCTGTAAAAAACCTGGTTGCATACTAACAACACATTCATTTAAGGTCGTTGCTTGTATACCATCAATCAATTGTAAATCTACTCCTAAACGAACATTAGATAGGCAAGTAGCAGCTTCCTCACTTGTTAAAATCCTTGCATGTGTAAGTGTGCCTAAAGCTCGATATACGCGATCTTCTAGCGCAAGCTCTGCCTTTTCCATTAATTTACCTCTTGCATGTCGCTCTTTTTGAATAATCTTTTCAGCGACACTTTGTATATCTGCTAATATATCTTCCTCTGTCTTCCCAAGTGTAATTTGGTTAGAGACTTGATAAACATTCCCTAAATTTTCGCTTCCTTCACCATATATACCTCTTACAGTCATTCCTAAGCGTGTCATGGCATTTATAATTTGATTCATTTGCCCAGTTAATGTAAGAGCGGGTAAATGCATCATGACGGATGCTCGTAGCCCCGTACCAATATTCGTTGGACAGCTTGTTAAATAACCAAAAGTATCTCGAAAAGCATATGGTAATACTTTCTCTAGGATACGATCAATCTTATTTGCTTGTTCATAGGCACTTTGAAGTTGAAAACTTGCTGTCATACATTGAATGCGTAAATGATCCTCTTCATTCACCATAATGCTAACGGATTCATCTTCAGAGAGTAGTATAGAGCCCACTTGCTCTTTTTTAGCCAGTTGCGGGCTAATCAAATGCTTTTCTACAAGAATTTGACGCTGTAAAGGGGTTAAATCCTTTATAGCAAAATAAGCATAATCATTTTGAAGCGTTGGGCTATCGCTGATTGCATGTGTAACGGCCTGTTCCACTTGCAGTGCCTCATTTTCTGAAAATGCTAATGGAAAACGATAGCCATCTAAATTTCGTGCAAGGCGGATCCGTGTACTAATGACGATATCTGAGTAATCATCTTTGATATGCATCCATGTTGGTGTCGCACGCTCTAAAAATGATTCAATCATCATGTCACATCACCACCTTCAAATTGTAGATGCTTCTCTAGCTCTTTGACTTCATCACGTAGCTTCGCCGCTTCTTCAAACTTTTCTTCATCTACGGCGGATTTCATACGCTTGCGGATATCCTCTATTTGCTTTTTAATAACATACACATTACTGCGAGCACCAGGCATTTTACCAATGTGTTGTGGACCTGCCTGAATACGATTAAAAAGCTTTGGCAAATGATCTCCAAATGTGTCATAACAGCTTGGGCACCCGAATTTTCCTTCTTTTAAAAATTGCTTATACGAAAATCCACATTGTGGGCATGTTTGCTGCTGTGGTTGTACCTGTTGTTTTTCCCCCACCTTTTGCCATGTAGGAGAGCCAAACCAGTTAGACAATAACTGTTGAATAGATACTGGCTCTTGTTTAAACTCTGCATGAAATGGATGGAATTGTGAGGCGCAGACGTCACAATAATGATGCTCTACTTTTTGCCCACTTTGAACTTGTGTTACTGTAACTGTCGCATTACGTTGTTTACAATGTTCGCATATCATTTCCATCACCTCACTATTTTTGTTGTTCATATTTTATTGTTGTCAGCATTGCTCGCAATATTTTTGATCGAATGACATCTCTTAATGGGAGATGCAAGTCGATCGTGGAGCGATCAATTGCTGCTAACATTAATTTCGCTTCTCGCTTGGAAATTACCTGCTCATCAATGAGTCGATAAACCAAATCTTCTGCCATCGTTTGTGATGCCCCACCTTCAATTTGCCTGAGAACATCGTCGATCAAATCAATCTGTGAATTCGCGCGGACACGTAAAATTCGAATGTATCCACCACCACCACGTTTGCTCTCAACAAGGTAACCCCGCTCGGCAGTAAATCTTGTATTAATAACATAATTTATTTGTGATGGTACACATTGAAATTTATCAGCAATTTCACTACGTTTAATTTCAATATGCCCTTCCCCACCTAATTCAAGTACTTGCTTTAAGTAACCCTCTATGATGTCTGATATATTACGCATTTTAGGAATACACCTCGCTTGCTTCACTGACTTTGACTATCTTTGACTTTCTTTGAGTATATTATACAAAACGCTTGAAAAAAATTGCAATGATTTCGCCCATAGAAAAGTGGAAAGTCTTGAAAATGGCTTTTTAATAAACGAAAAAGGCACTTTTCGATCATTTGTTTACGGTTTAATAATTTCCTCATACACCTAATGTACCCTTATTCGTCATAGAAAAAACGCAAGCATATGCAACTAGCATATACTTGCGTCTATGAAAATTATACCCAGCGACCAACAATTGGATAACGCCAAGGTTCATCAGACAATGCTTTTACGATACCGATAATCGGTACCACAAATAGCATAATGCCGAAAATGATTAAAAATGGTAAGCCAATAAGGACAAAGCTTAAAACAACAGAGATAGCAATTAAAACACCCATGACAATTTGGAATAGCAGTGCTTGAATAGAAATTGCCTTTATTTCCTCATCCGAACTAATTAAAAAGAAAATAATGGGCACTAACCATGGCGCAAAAAATGCACTTGCGTGTATGATTACTTTAGACCATTTAGACTCCATATATATCAACCCTTTCTTTGAACTTTATTCTATGTTTTATGTACTACTATTTACGGAACTATACCCGCAATAGTTTCACATTAAGAAGGATTTTTTAAAATTTTTTTGAAAGGCTGTGAGGAGCGTTGGAATTTAACAACACATTAGCAAATGAATATGAAAAGGGTATTCGCCGTACATTGCCTAGTTATGATACCATGCTACGTTTAATACAAACTTTTTATCATTCTAGGCTATCAGAAAATGCTAACATGTTAGTCGTGGGAGCAGGGAGTGGCAATGAAATTATACAGCTTGCAGAAGGAAGACCTCACTGGTCATTTACTGGCATTGATCCATCAGAATCCATGCTTACTATAGCTAAAGAGCGTTTGCTCACTCTACCAAATAATATGTCATTCCATCAGGCTACAATACTAGATGCTTCGCTGTCCTCTACTCAGTATGATGCAGCAAGTTGTGTTCTCGTCTTGCATTTTATTCACGATTATAAAGAAAAGCTAGAAACAATAAAAGCAATAGCAAGATATTTGAAACCTGGAGCACCGTTTGTCCTTGTTTCAAAATATGGTCAGCTAGGATCTTTAGAAACAGAACTACAATTTGATTTATGGCGTTCTTATTGGCTACAGCATACTAGACTTTCTTTATCCGAAGTAGCAGAGATGGAAAAATCCATTCGTTCCCTTTCTTTTATGAGTGAAGAGGAAATTTTAACACTTTTACAAAGTGCGGGCTTTACTAAACCTTCTAGATTTTTTGCCACTACTTTGTTCGGTGGTTGGGTATGCTTTAAAGAGGATCGCTAACTATTTTGTAGTAAATAATTTGAGGTGAAAACCGTGATAAGCACCATCGGCATTACAAAGCAGCAACAATTGTTAAAGGATTTTCCATTAGAAGAGATACATCAGCAAGAATTTGAATGGTATTGGGTTGATTTTAATTGTCCTACAGCGGAGGAAGAATTATTGTTGGATACATTTTTCCACTTTCACCCTCTTGCTATTGAAGATTGCTTAATGAGGTTGCAGCGTCCTAAGCTCGATTTCTATGATGATTTTCATTTCTTTGTCATTCATCGAGTAAACGAAGAGACGTTAGCTGCGGAGGAGGTTAATATTTTTGCCTCCAATAAATTCATCATAACCTTCCATAAAAATCCTGTCCCTGAGATAGAGAAGGTGCAAAAAATGCTGGAAAACCAACCGAAGAATTGGGAGCGAGGTACTGTATACCTAACGTATCAAACCATTGATAAAATTGTTGATAGTTATTTTCCACTCGTTTACAAAATTGAAGATCATCTAAATGCTTTAGAAGGTGAACTTACATACCAAAGTAATGTAAATGCCATGAAAATTGTCTTCGAGTTCCGTAGTGACTTGCTTGACTTAAGACGTACTATTTTACCAATGCGTGACCTTTTATATCGCATTCTTAATTCTTACCGTTTCTCACTAAAAAAATCGGAGAGAGCTTATTTTGGAGATATCTACGACCATCTACTTAAGCTAACAGAGATGGTTGAATCTAATCGAGAGCTTACAGCAGATATGCGAGATAGTTATATGGCTATGAGTTCTAGCCGAATGAACGGTATTATGATGACTTTAACAATTGTATCAACTATCTTTATACCACTTACTTTCATTGCTGGTGTGTATGGGATGAATTTCGATAACATGCCTGAGCTACATGGGCAATACAGCTATTTTATTGTACTCGGGATTATGATAATTATCGTTATCTTTATGTTGGCCGTCTTTAAACATAAAGGCTGGTTTAAACTGTTTAAACCATAAAAAGACTGCTCGTTTTAATAAAAACGAGCAGTTTTTTAATCTATTAATATGGTCCTCTGTCATCAATCTTATTATCACCTTGCTGTGGAAATAAAAAGTACGCTAATACCCCTGATCCCAAAGCTGCACATATTGTAATTAATAATTGCTCAATATCTGGTACCTCAGCATGATAGTTTCGTAGCATATAAACAGAGCCAATGGCAACAATCACCATAACAGGAATAACAAATTTAAAACGTTTTTTCTCCATACCACCCCTCCTTCCATTTTTATTTTCGTACGATTTTTATATTGCTAAACAGTTCGTATTTTACAGGTTTCCTATTTTAAATTCAAATTTACATTGCTTCACCATTTGGACTAACAATAAAGTAAAAAAAATAAAGAAATAACCAATTTTTTAACCAAATATTCAGCAAATAATAGTAAAATAGATTTAATACCATTTATTTATTAAATTTACAAACCTAACAAATTTCAAAAGTGCTTATTTACTTACAATTTATTATGGATATTAAGAATGGAGCAAATAATAATGAGTTGGTTTTCAAAAAATAGTAGTGCTAGCTACGCAATTACATTAACACCTGAAAATTTTAAGAGCAGTGTACAATTAGATGTATTGAACCACCCCAACCTTCAAAAACAATTACAACTTTTAAATTTAACTCTTGAGGATTTAGCTATCATTAAGCAACTACAGCCTTTAGCTAAAGACTTAATTCCTGAAATGGTGGAGAAATTTTATGCAGCCATTAGTTTGAGCCAAGATTTACTTGATATTATTAATAAAACATCACATATTGATCGTTTAAAAATTACGTTACATAAACATTTAAGTGACATTTTTGAAAGTCATATTAATGATGCCTATATTGCTGAACGAAAAGCCATTGCTGAGACTCACGTTCGAATTGGCTTGCAATCAAAGTGGTATATTGCCTCATTCCAGTCACTCACTACTACTTTTGCAAACTTTGTGAACGAGGTAGATATTTCCAAAACAGATGCTATTCGTGCTATAAACGCTTTTTGTAAAATCATTAATTTTGAGCAACAACTCGTGATTGAGGCATATGAAAAAGAGGAAGAACGTATTCGCTCAGCAGCAGATGCAACAAAAAATTCCCTTGTAACGACGATCCAAAGTACTGCAGAGGAGCTTAATGCCATTAGTGAAGAAACAGCCGCATCACTATTAGTGATTTCCTCACAAACAGATGATATTGCTGTAGCAACCAAGCAAGGATTGAGTTTCGTAGCAGATACACAAGAAAAATCAAGACGAGGCCAACAGCAATTGAAAGAACAAAATGATTTAATCCAAGTTATTTTGCAAAGTGTCAATGGTCTTGAAGTAACGATGAACCAACTACGTACCTCTTCTCAAAAAATTTCTGAAATTGTTGGGCTAGTTACAGGCATTGCTGATCAAACCAATTTATTAGCATTAAATGCTTCTATTGAAGCTGCTCGAGCTGGAGAACATGGGAAAGGTTTTGCAGTGGTGGCTGAGGAAGTTCGTAAACTTGCTGAGGAAACAAAAAATGCCGTCCAAAATGTTTCCCATCTTATTAAGGACACAGAAAGTAATATTACGACTATGGCTAATTCAGTTATTAATGTTGATCAAAAAATTCAACATAGTGTCAATACACAAGAAAGCTTATCCAAGTCATTTAATGATATTGCTGATGCAGTTTCTGGCATTCAGCAGCAATACGTAAATACATCTAGAGATATTTCAGCCATTTCTAATTTAATCACTGAATTATCGCAGGGCGCTACGCTAGTCTCTTCTTCTTCCGACTCGCTCATTAATGTTGTCAATGAACTAAATATGTAAAATAAAAAGGGAACTCATTTAGAGTTCCCTTTTTCCTTAATGCGGCAATGCACGTTTTTGTTTACGGTGCTCTCGTCTTGCTGGCCCAGTTTCAAATAAACGCTTCTCTTCATCTGTTTCAGGATAGATTGAGGGAACTGGTACGGGTTTCCCTTCCTCATTTACTGCAACCATCGTGACAAATGATTCTGTCGTTAATTTTTCCTCGCCAGTCTCAATATTGCGAGAAACAACGCGAACATAAACCTCCATTGAAGAACGTCCTGTAGACGAAACAATACTCTCAATTTCAAGAATATCTCCTACATGTGCAGCGGATAAAAAATCAACCGAGTCAATAGAAGCTGTCACTACAAGGCCTTTAGCATGTTTCATTGCTGTAATAGCAGCGATTTCATCAATATAAGCTAACACTCTTCCACCGAAAATAGAATTGTGATTATTTGTGTCTGGGGGTAATACGAGACGCGATTGAACCGTACGTGATTGGCTCATGGGTACAGCGTTGTTTGGCATAATTCTTGCAACTTCCCTTCTCATGTTGTTCTTTCGTCATCGTATCGCAGAAAAAGAGCTGATGCAAATTTAGAACGATTTTTTCATCGAAATAAATTTCATATCAGTCATTTCTTCTATAGCCCACTTAATTCCTTCACGTCCATAACCACTCATCTTTACTCCACCATATGGCATGTTATCTACTCGGAATGTCGGAATATCATTTATAATGACAGCACCAGCCTGTAATTCATCTGCTGCATATAAAGCATCTGACAATATATTCGTGTAAATACCTGCATTTAGGCCAAGGTCCGACTCATTTACAAGTCGAATTGCGTCGTCTAATGTTTCATATGAAACAATTGAGACGATTGGTGCGAATGTTTCCTGACAAACAATTTTCATATCAGCTGACACATTCGTCATAACTGTTGGCGTTAAAGTACGTTCAGTAAATACGCCTCCAGTTGCAATCGTAGCCCCCTGCTCTTGTGCCTCCTCAATCCATTCCCTGATGCGTTCCACCTCATTTGGGTTTATCATGGCACTAACATCTGTAGTCTTCTCTAATGGATCTCCTACTATAAGCCTTTCTGTTTCTGCAACAAATGCTTTAGTAAATTCATCAATAATGGAAGAATGCACATATATACGTTGTAACGAAATGCATACTTGTCCAGCAAAGTTAAAAGCACCGCTTACACAACGACCAATAATTTTATTTATTGGCGTAGATGGTTCGACAATTACTGCTGCATTAGAACCTAGCTCTAAAGTTACTTTACGTAAGCCTACTTTTTCTTTAATTTTCAAGCCAACTTTACCACTTCCTGTAAAGGTTACTTTTTTGACGTATGGATGTGTGACAAGTGTATCACTTAGCTCGCCTCCACTTCCTGTCACAATTTGTAATGCCCCATCCGGTAATCCGGCCTCTCGGAAAATCTCAGCCATAACGATAGCACTTAGTGGCGTTTGTGTTGCTGGCTTTAATACAACTGTATTGCCTACTGCAAATGCTGGACCTAACTTATGTGCCACTAAATTGAATGGAAAATTAAAAGGCGTAATGGCTGATATTACACCTAAAGGTTCTCTTTTTGTCCAGCCTATTCGATCTCCTGCTCCAGGGGCTGCATCCATTGGAACAGTCTCACCTTTTGACTGTTTAGCTCCCTCAGCCGCAAATTGATAGGTTGCGATTGTACGGTCAATTTCAGCTAAACCTGCAACAATAGGTTTTCCAGCCTCTAAGGCTAAAATCTCTGCTAGTTCTTCTTTTCTTTGTCGCATTATATCAACGACTTTATATAATATTTCGGCACGTTCGTAGGCTGTTGTCTTTTTAAACGATTGGAATGCCTGCTGCGCACCTTCGATAGCTTTCTCTACATCTTGAATAGATGCTTTAGCTACATGAGCAATAACCTCACCGCTATATGGAGAAGCTAGCTCATAGCTTTCCTCTGCATCAATCCACTGACCATTAATCCAAAGTTTTGTTTCCTTCATCCTTCAAATGCACCTCCAAATAATCATGTTCTTCTTTATTCTATCACGAAGAACTTGAGCTAGATGCAATGGCAGCTGCACTAACCGCTGCGATCATTGCTGCTTGCTGTGCTTGGATTAATAGCTCAATAGAAGACATAATGGTCATGGACAAAGACTTTTGTACCTTTGCCATATCATAAATAGCAATTTGTACAGCCATAAAGAGCACAAATTCACGATGCCATTTTAATAACTTCATGTCTTTTAATTCATGGTATAAATCAATCAACCCTTGAAGTTGTGCTTTATTCAGATTAAGTATGGCTAAAAAGCCAAGTAAAGGATAATGCATAGCCTTGACTTTAACGTTTTGCTTTTTGAGCCCATCACGAAGTGTCACAACATCTGGTACTAGCTGACCATCAAATTTGGATGATAAAAATGTTAATACCTGTGAAAGCCATTGGAGCTCATTGCCAGCATTAAAATTATAAGTTCTTAGTTCTTTATAGTATCGATTCATGGTATCCGCGCGTAATTCAACATCATCAGATGGACTGCTTAATAATATGGCATAAGGAATATCCTCATATGAGGTTAAAAATTGATGATGTTTACGTATGGCATCAAATAAGGCTCTAGCCGCCTGTGCATGTGTCTTTTTATCCTGTTCATCCTCCGTCAAAAATTGTGCTCCGATATAGCTAAAATTGCCGCTTCTGAATTTCGCCTGCTTTAAGATGCTCACATTTGTAAGTAAATTCTTTACTGCCTTTTCTGCATCACCTTGCTCCATGAGGTTGGCAGCAATACTATATCCAACTGTTGTTCGTAAAGGAGACAGCCAAGAAGATTGCTTCTTCATCTCTTGTAAAACATTTTTATACTTCGTTGCATCAAAAGTTTTTCCTGACGCTACAAATGTACTAGCAATAGCTAATACAATTTTACGGTCCACCGTCCAGCCTGCAGCCTTTGATACGTCCTCTACTGTATTAACAAATTCATTTTCAATCATCACATAATCCATATTTTTCACACTCCTTTACCCGTTTTACGTAACATAATGTAAGAAAGATTCACCCTCTTTGTAACAATTAACATAAAAAGTAAACATAATTTAATGTATGTTACTTACTTTATTTGATTTAATAGAAAATATTAACAACCTATAAAGGAGGTATGGCCGATGTTAGCAAAAACCACAAAGAAACTATTATTTACCATGACCTTAAAGGATCGATTAAATCTATTCCTTTTTCTAAGGAATTCATCCAATAATATCGCTTTACATACTCTTTTCCATAAAAATTAATATCGAAACACTTGAACGCCCAAAATCAATACTCAATATAAGAAAAGAGTCATGTGTTCTAAAGCCTCCCTTTCCATACAATAACTTTTCTACTTCCAGATAAAAAAACAGCGGCAGAAAAACTTTGCCGCTGTACAGATAACTTGTTAAATTAACCCTAGCTCTTGCACTTCTTCAGATGTGAAGGCTCTCGACCTTGTTAGGAAACGTTTTCCTTCTACGCCCTCGAGTGAAAACATGCCGCCTCTGCCATCCACCACATCCAATATGATTTGTGTATGCTTCCAGTAATCATATTGATTTTTATGCATATAGAAAGGAGCACCACCCACTTCACCAAGGCACACATCCTGATCTCCTATTAGCAAATCCCCTTCTGGATAACACATTGGTGAGGAGCCATCACAGCATCCACCTGATTGATGAAACATAACAGGTCCATGTTTCTCTTTTAATAGATCGATTAGTGCTAGCGCTTCTTCCGTAGCTAATACACGTTCAACCACGCTCATGCACCTCCCTACGAATTAGAAGAAACCAAGTTTGTTTTCGCTATAGCTAACTAATAAGTTTTTCGTTTGTTGGTAATGCGCTAACATCATTTTATGATTTTCACGACCAACACCAGACATTTTGTAGCCACCGAATGCAGCATGTGCAGGATATGCATGGTAACAGTTTGTCCAAACACGACCAGCTTGAATTTCACGACCGAAGCGATATGCCGTATTAATATCTCTCGTCCAAACACCTGATCCTAAACCATATAATGTATCATTAGCAATTTCCAATGCTTCCTCTTTCGTTTTAAATGTCGTGACAGCAACTACTGGTCCGAAAATTTCTTCTTGGAATATACGCATTTTATTATGCCCTTTGAAAACAGTTGGTTTAATGTAGTAGCCATTTTCGAAGCCTTCACCTACATTATTTTTGTCTCCTCCAATTAGACATTCTGCACCTTCTTGCTTACCAATATCTAAATAAGAAAGAATTTTTTCCATTTGCTCACTAGATGCCTGTGCACCCATCATTGTGTTTGGATCAAGTGGGTTGCCAACTTTAATGGCTTCTACTCGCTGTAATACGCGCTCCATAAATTTATCGTAAATAGATTCTTGAATTAGTGCACGTGAAGGACAAGTACATACTTCCCCTTGATTTAGAGCGAATAGCACAAAGCCCTCAACAGCTTTATCTAAAAAGGCATCATCTTTATCCATAATATCTTCAAAGAATATGTTTGGCGACTTACCACCCAGTTCTAATGTTACTGGAATAAGGTTTTGAGAAGCATATTGCATAATTAAACGCCCTGTTGTTGTCTCACCTGTAAAGGCAATCTTACCAATGCGTGGATTTGATGCAAGCGGTTTCCCTGCTTCTAAGCCAAATCCATTCACAACATTAATGACACCTGGTGGTAGTAAATCTTCTATTAATTCTAAAAGCACCATAATCGATGCTGGTGTTTGTTCTGCAGGTTTTAATACGACACAGTTTCCAGCTGCAAGTGCTGGCGCAAGCTTCCATACAGCCATTAATAACGGGAAGTTCCAAGGTATGATTTGGCCGACTACGCCAATTGGCTCGTGGAAATGATAAGCAACTGTATCGTTATCAATTTGGCTTACTGAGCCCTCTTGAGCACGTAATACCCCAGCAAAATAACGAAAATGATCAATTGCAAGAGGGATGTCTGCATTTAATGTTTCGCGTACCGCTTTACCGTTATCCCATGTTTCAGCAACGGCTAGCTTTTCTAAATTTTGCTCGATACGGTCCGCAATTTTAAGTAAAATGTTTGCGCGTTCGGTTGGTGATGTTTTGCCCCATGCATCCTTAGCAGCATGTGCCGCATCTAATGCATGTTCAATATCCTCAGCTGTGGAACGTGCTATTTGTGTAAAAACTTGTCCAGTAACAGGAGTAACGTTATCAAAGTACTGACCCTTCACTGGGGGTGTCCATTCGCCACCGATATAATTATCATATTTCTCTTTGAATTGAACTACCGATCCTTCAGTGTTTGGAAATGCATAAACCATTTTACTTCTCCCCTTTACACAATTTAATGAGAACTATCTACAAAAAACGTTATTTTATATCGGAATAACAATATTTTCATAGAAACCCTCTCACCTAATATATTGTCAGAAACATAAAATAATTTCAACTTTTTCAAAAACTTTTCCAACTAATTTATTTTTGCTAGAAAAGCTTCTAGCATTCACTGTATGTGCGACGTTAAGGTATACTTAAAAATAATATAAAATATAGGAGAACAATATGCGTATTAATAAATATTTAAGTGAAACAGGCATCATATCTCGTCGTGGCGCTGATAAATGGATAGCAGAAGGAAAGGTAACGATTAACGGAGAACTAGCAACAGTTGGTAGTCAAGTTGAAGCAGGAGACATTGTTTGCGTAGATGGTAAAGAGGTAAAGAAAGAACAACAGCTTGTTTACATTGCTCTGAATAAACCTGTCGGGATTACAAGTACGACAGAGCGTCATATAAAAGGCAATGTCGTTGATTTTGTCAATCATCCCCTACGTATTTTTCATATCGGACGTCTTGATAAGGAATCAGAGGGCCTATTGTTGTTAACGAATGATGGCGATATTGTCAATAAAATTCTACGTGCTGAAAATCATCATGAAAAAGAATATATTGTTCAAGTTGATAAGCCTATAACTGCGCAATTTATCCAAAAAATGGGCGCAGGTGTCGATATTTTAGATACAACAACCTTACCATGCCATGTGGAAAAGATTTCAGATAAAGTCTTTAAAATCATTTTAGAGCAAGGCTTAAACCGCCAAATTCGTCGAATGTGCTCAGCACTAGGGTATTCCGTTAAGCGTCTACAACGCATTCGTATTATGAATATTAAGCTTGGTAATTTAAAGGTAGGGCAATGGCGTGATTTAACGGAGAAGGAACGAGCAGAACTATTCAAACTACTCAATTACACACCAAAATAGACACATCCAAAGGGAGGGGCGAGGACTATGATATCCATTCAAAGCACAGACCAACTAACAGGGGTACGAATTAGTGCGGATTATTGGGATTTAGATGAACTAATTAATGCTATTTATAAAGTAACTGGTGATGAAAATAAATACTATGATTATCAGGGTCCTCGACTACGTATTTTAAGCGTTTGCTATAAACTAAGACATGCTATGCTTGGTGAGCATCACCTAGAGTTTGTTAGTAATGGACTTAATAAGAGTGTTCTAACACAACATGAACTCATCTTTCCAAATAAGAATGTCTATTTTTCAACAGAGATTCTTTGGCCAGAAATTATCTTTAGTGCAATCGCATTAAATGATTTTATTGACCTACACCAAAAATTAAACAATGCTTCTATATGGAATCATGAGATAGCTATTATACGCAAATTTCAAGCGGCTATTGCTGAATGTTTAGAACAGGAGGTAAGTGACGAAGATTATGTTGTGTTTTTAAGAATGTTACATGCTAAAAATCCCTTAACTTTCCGTTTCGCAACACAGTACGTGGATGTTCTAAATCTAGAATATATTGAATTAAGTAAAGAGGAACGTCAGGCGCATTTAGCTGCATTTGCTGTGCGATTAATGGTAGAGGACCATGAATATGTAGCATTAAAATCCCACCTGATGGAAGCAGCTATTGAAACGAAACAAGCATTACATGATATTCAAATTCAACTTAATTATCCTGAAGAAATACTGTGGTGAACGAATCATGCCGTCTCAAAATAATTGAGACGGCTGTTTTTCTATTCAATTGTTTTGTAGGCCATTTTATGAATAACTTCCTTGTGCTGAGGATAATCTGCTAAAAGCTCTTCCTGTGTAAACAATTCAAAATCCTCAAAGTCAAAGCCTGGCGCCACCATACATCCGACTAAACTAAATGTATCCGATTCCTCCACCGACGAGCCGAAAATTGTATGCTTTGGTACTGCAAGCTGAGGGACTTCCCCTGCTTCTATATTCAAGCCAAGCTTCTTCGCTTCATATGTCCCATCTGGGAAAATCATATGAACTGTTAGTGGGCTTCCTGCGTGATAATACCATAGCTCGTCCGATTGTAGGCGATGTAAATGTGAAATATCCTGTGAGCGCAGAAGGAAATATATACTAGTATAAATCGGTCTCTGTACATCTCTCACTGCTATATCGTCCGATGCACGAAACGATGAAATGTAATAGCCCCCTTCAGGATGTTCGGCTAACTTTAAATGTTCAATAAAATATTGTGCTGAATACTTCAAAAAGCATCACTCCTTTTTTCAACCTTACCAAAAAGTAAAGTGGAAATGCTACCTCTGATTTTCCTTCATCACGCAAGCCAAAAAGGACATCTCAACATGAGATGTCCTACATTTTTATAATCCGCCTAAATAAGCTGCCTTTACTTGCTCGCTCTCTTGTAGCTCTTTTGCTGAACCAGATAAAACAATACGCCCTGTTTCAAGTACATATGCACGGTTAGCGACAGATAATGCCATATTAGCATTTTGCTCTACAAGTAATACGGTTGTTCCTTCTTTATTAACCTGCTCAATAATATTGAAGATATTTTTCACCATCAACGGTGCAAGACCCATCGAAGGCTCATCCATTAATAACAGTTTTGGTTTTGCCATTAAGGCACGCCCCATCGCCAGCATCTGCTGTTCCCCACCAGACAATGTACCTGACTGCTGTTTTCGGCGCTCTAATAATCGTGGAAATAACTCGAAAACATGATCCATATCTTTCTTAATACCTGCTTTATCATTACGCAGATACGCACCAAGCTCTAAGTTTTCCTCAACTGACATATTAGCAAAAACACGGCGTCCTTCTGGAACGTGTGAAATCCCTGATTTAACAATAGTTTGTGCTGCTTTCCCAGCTATCGAAAAGCCTTCGTATTCAATAATGCCACCTTTTGGCTTTAATAAACCTGACAATGTCTTTAAGAGCGTGCTTTTTCCAGCACCGTTTGCACCGATTAACGTTACAATTTCACCCTCGTTTACTTCTAAAGAGAGGCCCTTTAATGCTTGGATGTTGCCATAATAAACATCGATATTTTGTACTTTTAGCATTAGCCGATAACCTCCTCTCCAAGGTACGCTTCTATTACCTTTGGATTGTTGCGAATTTCTTCTGGTGTCCCGTCAGCGATTAATTGTCCGTGATCAAGTACGTAAATACGCTCACAAATACCCATAACTAAGCTCATATCATGCTCAATCAGCAATATTGTTAAGCCGAACTCTTTACGAATAAATGCAATTAGCTCCATTAAATCGTGAGTTTCTTGTGGGTTCATCCCTGCTGCTGGTTCATCCAATAAGAGTAGTTTGGGATTTGCCGCTAACGCACGAGCAATCTCTAAACGACGTTGCATCCCGTATGGCAAATTCTTAGCTAGCTCATCTTTATAAACATCTAAGCCAAAGATTTTTAAGAACTCAATTGACTGTTGCTCCATTTCGGCCTCACCTTTGAAATGTGTAGGTAAACGAAATATAGAAGCCCACATAGAATGCTTTGCAAGTGAATGATTGGCTACCTTTACATTGTCAAGAACAGATAGCTCTTTAAATAATCGAATATTTTGGAACGTACGGCTGATCCCTTTCTGTGTAACCTGATAGGGTGCAAGTCCATTCAGTTTCAGACCATTAAAAGTAATTGTACCTTCCGTAGGTGTATATACCCCTGTTAACATATTAAAGCTAGTTGTTTTCCCAGCTCCGTTTGGCCCAATAAGTCCTACCAACTCGCCTTGGTTAAGGTACATATTAACGCCCTGTACTGCCTTTAAACCACCAAATTGAATACCCATATTTTCAACATTGATAAGAAGGTTTCCAGTCATTATTTCGTACCTCCCTTTTTACCAAACTTAAATAATTGTGTTATCTCTTTCGTTCCCATTAAGCCTGTTGGACGATAAAGCATCACGATAATTAATACTAAACTGTAGATAATCATACGTGTTTCTGGGAAGTTTGCTAGATAAGTAGACACGACTGTTAGGAAAATCGCAGCAATCACTGAACCAGAAAGACTTCCTAAACCACCAAGTACAACGTAAATTAAAATATCAAATGATTTTAAGAAACCGAATGTTGTCGGTTGAATAATGTAAAAGTTATGTGCAAAAATGGCTCCTGCTAGACCTGCGAAGAAAGACCCAATCGCAAATGCAACAACTTTATAGTAAGTTGTGTTAATACCCATCGCATCTGCTGCTATTTCATCTTCTCGAATGGAAATACACGCACGCCCATGACGAGAATTTGTAAAGTTTGAGATAACTAGAATCGTTAACACTACGCCAAAGAATGCGTATGTCCAGTTCGATAAATATTTAACCTGCATCCCTGCTGCGCCACCAACATAATCCGTATTTAAAAAGATAATACGAATAATCTCTGCAAATCCTAGTGTAGCAATCGCTAAGTAATCCCCTTTTAAACGAAGCGTTGGAATCCCTACGATTAAACCAGCAACTGCTGCTGCAGCAGCCCCTAATAAGATGGCCAATGGGAATGGTAACATTAGCTTTGTTGTAATAATAGCGGATACATATGCTCCAACTGCAAGGAACCCAGCATGCCCAATTGAAAACTGTCCAGTAACACCAATAACAATATGCAAGCTGACAGCCAACATGATGTTAATACACATTGTGATCAACATATTTTTATAGTACAAATCAATTACTTCTGTTGTAATCAACAATTGTACAACTGCATAGATGACTAGCGCTATTACGGCATAGCCCCAGAAAACTTTAGACTTTTTCATAAAACCGCTCACCTACACTTTCTCACGGGCGTTTTTACCAAAGATACCCGATGGTCTGAAGATTAAGATTAAAATTAAAATAACGAATGCCGCAGCATCACGCCATAACGAGAAGCCAAGTGCACTTACTAAGGACTCTACAACACCTAGTAACATACCACCAACCATAGCGCCTGGGATGATACCAATACCACCAAGAACAGCTGCGATAAATGCTTTAACCCCAGGAATAACACCCATTAACGGGTCAATTTTTGTATAATAAACCCCAAAGATAACACCTGCTGCACCAGCTAAAGCTGAACCAATCGCAAACGTTGCAGAGATTGTATTGTCAACGTTAATACCCATTAAGCGAGCTGCATCTGCATCGTGGGAAACAGCACGCATCGCTTTACCGATTTTTGTTTTATGTACGATGAATTGTAAAAGAATCATCAGTACAACTGCGACTGATAAAATTAAGATGGAAGTACTGCTGATTTGAACGCCAAAAATATCTAGTGATTTATTTTTGAAAACTTCAGGATATGCTGCCGGTTGAGCACCTCTGAAGAAAATTGTTGTATATTCAATTAATAGCGATACACCTATCGCTGTAATTAAAGCTGCGATACGTGTCGCATTTCGTAAACGTTTATAGGCAATACGTTCAATTAATACACCAAAAATTGCACAAACTAACATCGCCAATAATAATGCTGGGAAGAAACCAAGCTCCCATTTAGCAATAGCGTAAAAGCCAATAAATGACCCAATCATGAAGACATCACCATGAGCAAAGTTAATCAGCTTGATAATACCGTATACCATCGTATACCCTAACGCTATTAACGCGTAGATACTTCCAAGTGAAATACCGTTCACAAGTTGCTGTATCCATTCCATGCGCATTCACTCCTTTAAATTTTCTGAAAATTGAAAAATAAGTACATAGATCGATACTAAAAGTTATGTTTTGCTCTACGATTCTAGTTATCTAACACACAAAAAAGGAAGGCGTGTTTACCCGCCTCCCCCTTGCTTACAAAACATTAAGGATTAACTTTAGAGTTGAACACTTGTTTACCGTCTTTAAATTCAAGAACTGTTGCTGTTTTAATTGGGTTATGATTTTCGTCAACTGAGAAAGTACCTGTTACTAAAGAAAGATCTTTTGTTGCAGCTAATTCATTTTTAATTGCTTCCCCATCTGTAGAGCCTGCACGTTTAATTGCATCAGCAATGTAGTAAATTGTGTCATAACCAAGTGCGTTGAATGCGTCAGGCGCTTTGTCACCATTTGCCGCTTTAAATGCCTTTACGAAATCTTGAATTTTTTGATCTGGGTCCTCAGCAGAATAGTGGTTTGTGATGAATGTGTTATTCAATGCATCCGCGCCAGCTAATTCAATTAAAGTTGGAGAATCCCAACCATCAGCACCCATCAGAGGTACATCAATGCCCATTTCGCGTGCTTGTTTAACAATCAAACCTACTTCTTCATAGTATCCAGGGATAAAGATAAAGTCTGGATTTGCTGCTTTAATATTTGTTAATTGTGTACGGAAGTCTGTATCCTTCGCTACATAAGCTTCTTCTTTTACAACTTTTCCGCCACTCTTCGTAATCGTTTCTTTAAAGGATTTTGCTAAACCTTTTGCATAGTCTGATGCATTATCTGCAAAAATAGCTACATTTTTCGCATCTAGCTCACCTGAAGCAAAATTAGCTGCTACAATCCCCTGGAATGGGTCAATAAAGCATGTACGGAAAGCATATTCATTAACACTGCCATCCTCATTTACCGTGATATTCGGTGCTGTACCAGAACCCGTAACAATAGGAATTTTATTATCATTTGCAATTTGAACAGTAGCTACTGTATTACCTGAAGTCGCAGGTGCTAGCATTGCTACTACTTTATCCTGCGTTGCTAGTTTAATAGCAGCTGAAGTTGCTTCAGAGTTCTCTGATTTATTATCTACTTTAATCAGTTCAATTTTCTTACCATCAATACCGCCAGCATCATTAATTTCTTTTACAGCCAGTTCTGCACCTAGCCCAATAGAGGAACCATAAGATGCTACATTCCCTGAAAGCTCTAAGTTGGCACCAATTTTAATTGTATCGCCATCAGATGAGCCTCCGCCTGATGATGAGCCTCCGCCAGAACTTGAATCGTCTCCGTTACCGCAACCAGCAAGAACACCAGCAAGTAATGAAGATGCTACTAAAAGTGAACCGAACTTCTTAAGCTTTTTGCTCTCTCTCATAATTAAATTCCCCCTGAAAATTTCTCAAATATTAGATATTTCTGATAATTATAAACAATTAAATTCATTTACTCAATAGCCAAAATAATTATTTATAACTATCTAAAAACAAAAGAAAATATTATTCATATAAGCCTTTTTCATTGTAAAACATTCTTTATATTTAGTCTAGAGTGATTTTTCAGTATAATTAGTTATTTGTGAATTATCTTTTAATTCAAACTATAGACTAGTACAAAACTATCAGATGAAATTGTTTTTTCAAAATAAATTCTAGTTGATTGAAAGACCCCCTTCATCTATTACAATTATTTCCCTGAAAATAATCATAGGGTCTACGAGTAACTAATTGCTGATACCTGTACTGCAAATGGGAAAAGCTTAGAGTGGGCTTCCCCATACTCTAAGCTTTTTTTAATTCAAACACACAAATGCGCTCATTAATATTTGTTTCATTTTCTAAATGAACTTCATGAAGCAACTCAAATGGTGTTCCATGATGGAAAAATTGTAAATAATCGTAAGGCGGATAATATAAAATTATATGAATATCCCGCATGCGCTGCTCATAGGATTTCCAAATATTATGAATGACTGTGCGAAAAATATGGATGGAAAAGGGATTAAAAAAGAAAAACACATTATCACGTGACTTTATTTCATATGATTCGGCTATTGTATGAATAAACTTAATAGGGGCATGTGCTTTCATTTTTTGAAGATAATTACGTTTATTTTCTTCAGCCTCCGTATAAAAACCCGCATCCATCTCTATCCCAATGGTTGGTATATGAAACTTATGGTGCACAAAAATAGGAACTCGTCCTTTCCCGCACCCCATATCAATAAATACTGGATATTCAGGCATCTGATACGTAGCGAATAATTGCTCCAATCCACTGTAGGGTGTTGGCTCATAACGATGATAGTGTGCAAGCTTAGGAAAGCCATATTGCTCTCCCACCGTGTTTATATGCAAATGTTTATCAAATTGCTGTTCATTCATATGAAAGGACTCCTCAGAAAAGAATGCTTTATTTTAACAGATAAAAAGCAAAAACCATACCCAAAGATATTGGATATGGTTATTTTCTAACGACCTCTACGTTTAAATTTAACAACAAAGAGAAGTGCAAGAAGGAGTAGCACTAGACATGTAATGGCTGTAAACACTGTATTTTTATCAATAACAGGCCCGTGATTTGCAGCTTCACTATTCGCACCAGGCATTCCCATTGGGGCTCCATTTCCATCAGGAGGTTGCATTTGTTCTCCATTTTGTCCATCTCTCGGACCTCCACCCTCTCTATTAAAAGGTGGACTCTTTGATGGGTCAAAGTCCTCTGGTAGCTGACTTGGATCAAATTCATCTGGCATCGAATTCATTTCACCATTTTCACTTGGCATTGGCATACCCATATTGCCCTGAGAAGACGTAGATGCTTCCACTACAAGCTCCCCAGACAGTTGCTTTAATATAGATTCCGAGCGCCTTTTGGCAAATTCCGGCAAGCTATTTTCACCTTCAACTGCTTCTAAAAATTGCTCCGTAGTAGAGAACTTGGTTGGATCTGCCTCCACATAAGTAGTTAATAGCACAGCTAACTTTTTAGTAATAGTTTGCACATAATCTTCTGTTAAATAAGTGGACGCTAGCTCTTCTAGATACTCTTCATATTTGGCACGGTATTCTTCATTAGCAAGCAATGCATTTAGGAGTGGCCGCTCCTCTAATGTTGTGCCGGAAACAGGGGTTGTTACACTAAAATTAATAGCACTATCATTTAATAAATTGCCCGACATGCCCATTCCCATATCAAAGCCGCCATCTCGTTGTTGCTTATCCCCATCAACAGTTTGATCGGGTTGTCCATTGTTTTGTGCCACTGGTTTTTCCTTATTAGTAGTAGCGTCAGCTTGATTTCCGCTGTTTCCTCCTGCTATTCTACCACCTCCAGCCCCAAAGCCACCAAAGGACATGTTGTAATCCCAAGGAATAATAGAAAATACACCGTTCTGTTCATATAAATAATAGTTATGTTTCATATTCCCTTGATAACTATCTAAATTCACAAGTGCTGTGTTGACAGCAAAATAACGTAACATTTCATCGACATCGATATACTTTTCTATGTTTCCGCCATTATTAATAGCATCTAGCATTTCAACAAACTTTGATTGTTCAATATTACCTTCATTAGTTTTTAATCCAATGCCTGTATAGTCTTCGATATCGTCGCTAATATATTTTAAATCGCTGCCTATCCCATCTGGCTTAAATAAAAAGCCATCATTAGAGCCGTAATAATTAGCCAGGAATGTCTCATCCACAGCTTCTACCCCTAAAAACAAACCCCGCTCCTCACCATTCACTGTCACATACATATAGGAGTGTGCCGGTGTTGGTAAACCCATTTGCTCCATCAATTCATAAGAGATATACTCTCTCATTAATGTAGAGTCACTATAATTATTGTTTAAATTTAATTTTTTTAAGCCATATAAGCTTTGTGTATCATCATAATAATCAAAATCAATTTTTAAGCTATAGCGATCTGAGTCACTATTGACAACCGATCGTAATGATAGATTGCCCTTAGTACGAATAGCAACATTCTCAATTTTCTTTCCATTTACTGTAATATCTGCTTGTTTTAATTCTTCAGCAGAAGCATTTTCCAGCAGATCTGCCCAATCTTCCTCAGCTATCTCGATATCTACAGTGGTTACTTTATTGCTATTAAACACTATATTCTCATATGAGAACTCAGATTTTTTCGTTTCAATGCCTACATTCGGAAGTACAGCATATATCACGACAAAGTGAAGGAGTAAAATTGCCATGCACAGATAGACAATTCGGGTTTTAATCATAGCCGTCACCTCTCAACGTAGTTCTATTTATTATTGAGGTCATTACGCTGTGAAATTCCCATCATAGCTCAGCATAATGGCTGATTTTACACCAGCTACCTTTGTTAGTTCATCCATCAGTTTTGCATCATTTTGTTTTACACGAATTTCATAAGTTGTTTCGATTTCATTCTGTTGCATAATGGATTTCGATTTGAGAGCGAATTTTTTTGTTTGCGCAGCAATAATTCGCTCAATTTCAGCATTAGCCAACTCTTCTTCAAACTTTACAATCAGTAAATACGGATTTTCTACCGTTATTTTATTAACGAATATGAGCAATACAAGTCCGATTAAAACAGCACCAATAATGACTAATGGAATAAAGCCAGCACCACATAAAATACCTGAAACAATTGCCCAGAAAATATAGACTAAATCCATTGGATCCTTAATAGGTGTACGGAAACGTACAATAGATAAAGCACCAACCATACCAAGTGACAGCAGAACATTTGAACTGATTCCCATAATCACTAGTGCTGTTGCCATTGTCATTATAAGTAGTGAGATATTGAATGAATGGGAGTAAATGACTCCATTAAAGGTCTTCTTATAAACAGCATAAATGAAAAGCCCAATAAAAAACGCGACTACTAAACCAATAATTGAATCGATTAATGAAAATGAGGTTGTTTTTTCTAAAAAGTTGGATTTAAAAATATCACTAAATTTAATTGTATCCATTGTTCATTCTCCTTTATTATTAGCCGTACATACGACTAAGTTGATATTTTGAATAGGCCTCAGCACGAGTATCTACTGACTGTAGTAAATACTTGATGATGTCTGGTAGATACTCATCGTACTTTACCTCTAAAATTACAAGATTCGGCTCCAGTACATCGACCATAGGCAAGTTTTGATTAAACATATCAGTGTTGCGTAGACTCGATTGCACCTTACTATCAAATGTCACACGCACATTGCCAAACGGATAGACATAGGCTTCTCGTTCGTAATCCACTACCGTAGTAGGTCGCAAATGGTTGTAATTCATCTCGAGATATAAATCTCGAATTAGCGCTCGATCATCATTCTCCATCCAGGCTATCTCGCCAATACGTAGTTTTTCATACTCAGCTTGAGATATTGAACATTTTGTTTTAAAGGTTACATTGTTACGTTTACTCTTCCGCTCAAGATTAATAACATCACTCGATTTGCCGTATATGCGTACTCGATATTTATCTCGATTAATAAAGCCCTCCTTTTTCTCATTTAACACTTTATTGGCAAAATTATCGAAGTACGTACTACGAATCAAATATTTACCGTCTAAGCCAGCATGTTGATCTCGCTGCATAACATGCTGAAGCTTGGCTTTTAATAATGCATAATCTGGATAGGAGATCGCTTGTTTTATTTCTTGGCGACCATTTGGATTAAATGAAGTAATTATTGGCATCTCATCACTCTCCCTACTTGTATTAGTGTCAGACTGACAAACCTTCAATGATGCTCGTCCCTATGTTCATTTCCCGTCTACATCGTTTACTATAAAGGGCTTTTATGTCAGGCAGATGTCAGCTTTACAAATTCTTCAACTCTCTTTTACAATACAAAGCAGTTTTCTGGGAGACGGATTAAACCAACATAAAAAGGCTACTGCGCTCTTATAGCGCAGTAGCCTTTTGCAATACTAATTCAAAATGTGTTCCAGAGGGATTGCTTTCAATTAACCGCAAATCGCCCCCTACGGATTGGGCCATCATTTTACTAAGTGGTAATCCTAAACCCAAGCCGCGAACAGTATATTTTTTATTTTCTCCTCTATAAAAGCGCTCAAAAATAAATGCCTGATCCTCTAGAGGGATTCCTTGTCCTGTGTCCTTCACCAACACTGACAGAGTCTCCGCTTGATCTATCACCGTCAAGGTTATTGTTCCTTTGTCCATCGCCTGTTTAGCATTGGTTAATAGGTTTGTAATGATTTGTTGGATACGAACAATATCTACCTGTACCAATGCAGGGTGTTCCAACAAATGTAAATGAACTTTTACATGTTCATCTTCCTGTATTACTTCCCACTGTGCCACCGCCTCTCGTAGTAGCTGATTAACATCAACTGACTCTATCTGCACAGGGATAGCATCGACAGCAAAATGGTTAAAGGCAAGTAAGTCACCAACCATTGTTTTCATTTTTGTCGTTTCGACCATAGCCATTTCAATGAATTCCATAGCATCCTGTCCCGTTACAACACCATCTCTTACAGCCTGTAATAAACCACTTATAGAGGTGACAGGTGTTTTCAATTCATGGGTGACACCTGCTAGTAATTCCGTTCGAGTTTTCTCCAGCTGTTCTAATTTATTTGCCATATTTTTAAAGGAGGAAACAAGCTCATAGACCTCCTCTTCCTTACTATCTTGAGGCAAATCAATTGCATAATTGCCTTCTTGTACATGCTTGGCAGCCTCTGCTACTTGTTTAATGGGATGGGCCAAACGCTTTGACAGAAAGTAAATAGCGATCCAGCCTAATAATGCTAATGCTCCAATTAATATGGCAAGCTGTCCATATGCTTGGTTAACTCTTGTTAAATTCTCCTTCTTCTCCATCACCAGGGCCCAACCCAATAACTCATGATTATTTTCTATCTTTCTTTTCACTACATATTCAGGTTCAAGTCCATCCTTTATTTCCTTAGTACCTTCTTTTCCATCCAACAAGCCAGCTACATTTTTGGCACTATCAGGCGGTACTGGACGGTTGCTTGTCAGTATATTTCCCTCTGTATCTACAACATACAAAATCGGATCGATCTCTTTCATATTAAAACGCTGACGATCCCCTATGAAACCTGGAATACCATTTATAGGTCCATTATTAGGATTTGGTGTATCCGTTAAACGATAGACCGTCTCGTCTGCTAAAAACTCCATTAATTCTAATCGGTTTTCAAATGTTGTATGACGAATCCACGCTGCTGAGATCAAAGATACAATAGCTAAGCCTATAAAGAGTGTCAGTAAATATCGGCTCGTCCAATATTGAAGTAAGGATATTCGCTTATTTTTTTTGAACACTTAGCTGATACCCCAATCCACGTAGTGTCTTTATTTCTCCTTCCGCCTCATCCCATTCTTTTAAAGCCTTCCTAAGCCTCTTTATAGCTAAATCTACAGCACGATCACTACCCTCATACTCCCATCCCCAAACTTGATCTATAAGCTGATCACGGGTAAATGTTTGATTAGGGTGATCAGCTAAAAACATGAGCACTGATAAATCTCTTGGCGTTAATACAATCTCTTCTCCATGCAAACACACTTTATGCGCTTTACAATCAATCACTAGAGATCCATACTGCTTACTAGTAGCTGACTCAGGACTACCTACAGCACGTCTTAAAACAGCCCTCACTCTTGCAACAACTTCATCTGCGATAAAAGGCTTGGCAATATAATCATCTGCCCCATGATCAAACCCCTTTAGACGGTAATTAACCTCACCTAATGCTGTTAACATGATAACTGGGCAAGTACTTCGTTCTCTTATTTCTTTTAAAATGGACCAACCATTTTTTTCTGGCAACATAATATCTAGCAACACTAGATCTGGCTGTGTTTCACGAAACATGACCAAGGCTTGACCACCATTGAAACATTGTGTCACACTATAACCCACTTTTTGTAAATAAACCTTTAAAACCTGGCTTATTGGATATTCATCCTCTATTACTAGAATGTTTGCCAAAGTCAATCACCTCGCTACTAGTTCACTCTTATGTTCATTATAGCACTGGATTATGTCAGTTAAATGTCAGCCTATCCATTACCCATTAACTACTAGCACAGATTATATAGAGGACATCTATTGACAATGTCTTCCTCAGCCACTTATCATTGAGTGCGAATGATAATCACTGATAATTCATTCAAAAACCTAGTAAATGAAATTAAGGGGGGTAAAAGCATGATTATTGTAACTAATCGTATTCAAGTAAAACCCGGTTTTGCTGCGAGAATGGCACCAAATTTTACAAAGCCAGGTCCTCTGCAACAGTTTGAAGGCTTTCATAAAGTAGAGGTATTAATTTCAACTGATGATCCTACTTATGACGAAATGAGTGTTAATATGTATTGGGAATCTAAGGAGCATTTCCAAGCATGGCGTAATAGCGATGCATTTGCTGCAGCCCATCAACGCCCAAATTCGGGTTCTGAGGGAGAAAAGGCTGACAGTCCAATTATCGGCAGCAAAATAGTGGTGGCGGAATTAGCTTCTTCTATAGAAGCTTTAAATTAGTAAACGACGATTAAATTACTTATACATTATCTTCTGATTCTATCTAAAAAGCCCTGCATGTTGAACGATCATGCAGGGTCTTTTTTCTTGGTATAACAAACACTGATTAAATCAATATAAAAGAATGACTAGTATATAGCCCAGCACGGATAGACAGACTGAGCCAATTAAACCTGCAATAAATGCCTTTACACCTAGCTCCTTAAACGTTTTCATCTCAACATTTAGTCCTAGACCTGCCATTGCCATAGCAATTAAGATATAAGCAGTATCTACTAATACTTGCGATACATTCGCTGGTATAATCCCTAAGGAGTTTATAGCACTCATCGCTAAAAATCCTAAAATAAACCACGGTATGATGGATAAAGAAAATGCTTTTTTCTCTTCACTTTTGTCCATTCTTCGATAGAAAATACCAATAACAATCGCTACAGGTACGAGCAGGGCCACACGTGTTAATTTCACAATGACGGCTATATCAATTGCTTCATTTCCACCAGCTGATGCAGCTGCAATTACATGAGCAATTTCATGTAATGTCCCCCCTGCGAAAATACCATACGCAGTAGGTGTTAAATCGATGATGGAATAGAGTACCGTATAAATAAGTGTAAATATAGTCCCCAATAACGCAACAATCGCTGCCCCTACCGCCGTTTCCTTTTCATTTGCTTTAATTTGAGGTGCAATTGCCACTACTGCAGCAGCTCCGCAAATGGCAGTCCCGCAAGCTGTTAATATCCCTAGCTTTTGTTCGACTTTAAATATTTTTGTTAGGCCGTACACAACAATTAATGCAAATAGCAAATTAATGACTGCAATAAAAAAAACGTTAGCTCCCGCATGATAAATATCTGCCAAATTTAAGCGCATACCCAATAAAATAATACCAAAGCGTAATAGCTTCTTGCTAGAAAATGAAATACCTACTTGCCAAGAATCTTGTACTTTAAATGCTGCTCGCCAGGTCATCCCTAATATAATGGCAATAACCAACTGTCCCAATATTGATAGGAAAGGAAATGTGGCAATATATTTCGCTACTAAAGCAATAAGAAGCGTTAATAATATCCCCTTCAAGAAATTTGGATTAAGGGTGGATTTTAATTTATGTTGTCTATTAACCATGATGTTCACTTCTTTCTCCCTTGTTGATTATTACTTTAATAAAGAGTGCACTATTAGTAAAATACATATATATAATCATTATTATTAATATTTCTAATAATAGAGGTGAAGATATGCAATTGGATGCTTTAAAAACATTTATCACACTGGTTGAGATCAATAATTTTACAAAGACCTCTGAAATACTTCATATTTCACAACCAAGTGTTAGCTTACACATTAAGAATCTAGAGCAAGAATTACAAACAACCTTATTTATTCGCTCCCCAAAATCGGTGCAAATTACACCAACTGGTGAAATTCTTTATAAACGAGCAAAGCAAATCATGGCGATAGCTGAAGCTGCAAAAGAAGATATCGCTGCCTATCACCAAGAAGTACAAGGTACGCTAGTCATTGGGGCAAGCTTTACAATTGGCGAATATATATTACCTCCAATCATTGCAAGCTTACAGCAACAATTCCCACAACTTGAACTTCAAATTATTATTGGCAATACAAAAGAAATCATTCAATATACAAAATTACTGCAAGTCGATATTGGTCTAATTGAAGGACAGGCTCATGATAATGAACTAGTCATTAAGCCATTTATGCAAGATGAGTTATTTATTGTTAGCGACAGTAATCATCCTCTTACAAAGCAACAATCTCTGACTGCTGATAAACTCCAGCAACAAAGCTGGGTTGCGCGTGAAGAAGGCTCTGGAACACGTTATTATCTGGATCATTTATTCAGAGCAAATGGTTTACAGATTCAATCGCTTTTGACTATTAGCAGTAATCAGGGCGTGAAGGAGAGCGTTATGCAGGGACTTGGTCTTTCCTTATTGTCTGCCTGTGTGATAGAACGTGAATTAAAAAATGGGGATATGACTATTCTGCCCCTTGAAGGACAGCATTTTATGCGAACATTTTCTTATCTTTGCTCACCAACCATGAAAAATAAACGCAATGTCGACATACTGATTGATATCTTAATAAAAAAAGCATAGCGGCCTTATCTCGTCGCTAAGCTCTTTTTATGGTTCTTCTCGTATTAAAATGTTTATTTTCGATGATTTCAACAAATTTCATTGCAGCTCTAGAAAGAGGTACTGACTGCAAATAACACATACCAATGCTTCTCGTAGGAATACTTTCCATTAAAGTTAATTCATAAAGAAGACCTCGTTGAAGATAGTCCTTTGAAAATTCCTTTGTTACACATGCAATGCCAAGGTTACTACGCGCAAACTCGAGTACCAAATCATGTGAGCCTAGCTCAAACTCTGGCTCTATGTGAACGCCTCTTGTAAAAAGATAATCTTCCACATACTTCCTTGAATTCGATTTTTTCTCTAGAAAGATAAGAGGAAATTTTAAAAGATCCTCATAGCTTAAACTTTTAGATGAAAGTGTTTTATATTTTTCCCCACAGACAAAAATATCCTGAATATCTGTACATACCGTTAACTGTAATGTTGAATCTTCTATTGGAAAATTACAAAATCCTATATCTACTTCACCTGATTTAATAAAATTACAAATTTCAGAGGTTGTTCCATTTAGCATTTGCAATTTAATATTCGGATACATTGTATGGAATGCTTCTAAATAAGGCATTAAAAAGAAACGTGAGATCGTATCTCCTACCCCTATTTTTAATTGCCCTGTTGTTAAATTTTTGAATTCAAGTAACTTTTCTTCACCAGCATCTAAAAGTCCTAAGGCAGAATTAGTATATTCAAAAAGTAGGCTGCCTTCTGTTGTTAATGTCACACCTTTAGGTGTTCGATTAAAAAGACGTGTGCCAAGCTCATTTTCTAATTGCATCATTGCCTGACTAACAGCTGGCTGTGTCATATATAAATCTTTTGCTGCACTAGAAAAGCTATTATTTTTTGCTACAACACTAAAAACACGATATAAATCTAATTTCCCTATCATATAAGCACCTCTTATAGCTATTATATGAACTATTAATTTTACTTATATCATTAACGAGCCTTATAGTAAAATCATATGGATTTTATATCACTTTACGCTAGATAGAATGAGGAGAGATTAAATTGGAACGTGTAATCGGTACAGTTGTAAGAGGTCTTCGTGGTCCTATTATTAATGAAGGCGATAATATTGAACAAATTGTTGTAGATACAGTGTTAAATGCAGCACATATTGAAGGATATGCAATCGAGGATCGTGATATTGTGACAGTAACTGAATCTGTCGTGGCACGTGCACAAGGAAACTATGCTACGATTGATGATATTGCCATAGATGTAGCGGCTAAGTTTGGTGATGATACGGTAGGGGTTATTTTCCCCATATTAAGTCGAAACCGCTTCGCCAATTGTTTACGAGGCATTGCTAAAGGTGTAAAAAAGGTAGTATTAATGCTAAGCTACCCATCTGATGAAGTGGGTAATCACCTTGTAGATATTGATGAGCTCGATGTAAAAGGCATTAACCCATGGATGGATACACTCAATGAGGTTGAATTCCGCGAGCATTTTGGCTATAAAAAACACACATTTACTGGTGTAGATTATATTGAATACTATAAAGAGTTAATTGAAGCAGAAGGGGCTACGTGTGAGGTCATCTTCTCAAATAATCCAAAAACAATTTTAAATTACACAAAGAGTATCTTAACGTGTGATATTCATTCACGCTTCCGCACAAAACGTATTCTAACAGCGAACGGTGCTGAAAAGGTTTACAGCCTTGATAATATTTTAGCTGAATCAATTAATGGCTCTGGTTTCAATGCTGAGTACGGTCTACTTGGCTCGAACAAAGCAACAGAGGATAGTGTTAAATTATTCCCACATACTTGCCAACCAATTGTTGATGGAATCCAAGCAAAAATTAAAGAAGCTACAGGAAAAACAGTAGAAGTTATGATTTATGGTGACGGCGCATTCAAAGATCCTGTGGGTAAAATTTGGGAGCTTGCAGATCCTGTTGTATCCCCGGCATTTACCGCTGGATTACATGGAACACCGAACGAGGTTAAATTGAAATATTTAGCGGACAATGATTTTGCAGACCTTCGAGGTGAAGAACTAAAGGCTGCTATTTCTGAATACATTCAAAATAAAGATGAAGATTTAACAGGTCAAATGGCTGCACAAGGAACAACGCCTCGTCGATTAACAGACCTTATCGGTTCCTTATCTGACCTTACATCTGGTTCGGGTGACAAAGGAACACCAATGATTTACATTCAAGGCTACTTCGATAATTACACTAAATAAACAAACAAAAATGAACTCTCGTCCTCAAGAAGAGAGTTCATTTTTTTATGGCGAGGATAACAGGAATCGAACCCGTAGTCCCATTGGAAAGGGATATGCACTCCATGCACCTACCTCGTAATAGATGATTGTTGAATGCTTGCTATAGTATTACATTGTGCTCAGTCCCTTCTTTTCTTAATTGGTTAGGATTTTAATTTATTTGGAATAATTTCTTCTCTTAGCCAATGCTCACTTGTTTGAACATGTTTCGGTCTCACAAACTTTCCTAAATTATAGCGGAAATCTTCGTAATGGAATGAGCTAGTATTTCTAATGACATACCCCTCTTGTTCCCCTTCAAAGAATGATTTTCCAGTGAATGTACGTTTTATCTGTTCTTCGTCAAAAATTCCTCGGTATAAAACAGGCACTGTTTCTATACCTAACTCTGCAGCAAAGGCAACGGTTTCATCCCAGCTCAAACAAATATTTTCTTCGTTCCAAATACTAAACAAGTAGAAATAGCTTGTTAATCCTTGATAATAAATAGAATGCTTGGCATAAACATTTTCACCACATAAGCGCCAGTCCTTTGGAATCCGATACGCAAAATTCGCGTGAAATGTTTTTACCCAATGTCTTGTAGGATGGTTGGCTGAATGAATACTTCTAGCATGCATATAGTCTCTGTAAAGTGTTGTCCCTTCTCCATCTAACTTTTCAGTGACAACAACCTCTTTTCCAATAAAATGATTCACATTTCTAGCAACTTTATCATCATCGGTGTAGCCTCTGCTCCACGGTAAATGAAAACTTCTTGGGTATTTCATGAATTTCGTCATATTTTCACCTCCCTTTCCTAATGTCTATTTGGCAAATTGATCTGCCTCACGGAAAAAATAAAGCCTTGTTAATAAATCACCGTCTAATAAATGATAAATTTGGCTTCCCCCTCTATCTCCCCCATACTGGATTAACATATGATATTGCACTAAATGAACAACCTTTAATACAAGTTCCTTTTCAAAGCCCAACTCTAATAGAAAATGGCAAACCAGTTGAGCAGATACATTTTCATGTCCAAAATAACCATAACGCTGTTGCAAAGGTTTATATTTTTTACAAAATGGTTTACCGACATCATGAAACAATGCAGCTATTTGTAGAGCTAGTTTATCGCTTTCTAAGTAGTACTCATTGATATACGCGTACACAAAATACGTATGCTGACATAGCAAAAATTGATGGAATGGATTTTCTTGATCGAATTGATAAATTTCTTTGAAAAGTGGGACTGCTTGAAGTGTTTGAAAAAGCTCTTCATAGGTGGGGTGGCCTTGTATGAGTGAAATAAACTGTTGTCGAGAAAGATCATAGGGACTTGATTCATGGACAATATGCAATTCATTAAATCCTTCTCCTAGTGTTGGGAATTCTAAATGCTTTCTCATTTTTTCCATCACGATTAATGGTACATGCCTTTTCCTTTGCTGGTTTCTGGCTACACAGATTGAATAAGGTGTATCAAAGTAATAACATACCTTTAGCACTGTACTTGGTATTTTACGAAGTGCAAACATCCTGCGCTCTCGTTCAATATTGGTTGCATCCACAATGACAGAAAATCCTTTTGCCACTAAATCATTAAGACGTTCATATAACGTACGAAAGACTATACGTGATTTTTGCTTCGTTGAATCTCCAAATAACTCCTGGCGTATAGCGTCGCTTGATAGGACAATTGCATTTTCATTTTTAGCTAACTGTTTCACAAATGTACTTTTTCCACTACCCGGCAACCCCACTGTAAAGATTACCTTCATTCTTTTCACCTCCCTTCAAGTTTCTATATCGTATGACATGCCACATTCTTTAGTGTCTCTATAGCATTTCATTCACTTATTTTTAATAACAATTTATTATAATCAGTCATAATATGAAGCAATATTACATATAAAAAAGACGGCTCCACCTTTTTGTAGAGCAGTCTCTGTATATCAATATCTTATTACCTTACACATTTATTGTATCATAAATTTACAATAATTTCTAGACTATACTTCTTTCCGAAGTAGATGTATGATAAATTTCCTGCTTCAATCCCCCCATATCACCTGCATTTGGATACTTTCACTATATTCTAATTGGTGGTTGGACAAACAATTAAAATAGCATCACAATTACCTTCTTCTCACCATCTATTGAGGTGAGGGTTACTGTCAAAGGAAGCAAATAACTATGGAGAGGAATGTGAGTAAACGTTGGAAAATCAAAAAGAATGGCTGGAAGAAAAGCATCACCTTGAGGATTCTTTAAACATTATTGTTCATAAAATAAAAGAGTTAGAGCATAAAGAAAAAGGCTTTAAAGAAAATGCTGTTGTCTTAAAGAAATCCTTTTGGAACGATGTGAGAGTCAATCTAGATACCGCTGAGGATGTAGACGAAACCTTTTTTGCAATTAAGCAGCAGGCAGAGCTTTTATCTGACTCAGAGCTTGCACAGGAACGTGCAATTCGTAATGTAAAGGTATATGAACGTTTACAACAGTCACCCTATTTTGCTCGTATTGACTTTTTACAAGATGGGCAACAAGACCCTTTAAAAATTTATATCGGTGTAGCCACATTATTAGATAAACAGGATGAAAATATCGTCATTTTTGATTGGCGAGCGCCTATATCGAGTATGTATTATGATTACACACCTGGTGATGCATCCTACGAAACATTAGGTGAAGAAATTCATGGAGAAATGCTGTTAAAACGGCAATTTATCATTAAAAATGGTCAACTACAATCCATGTTTAATACAGGCCTTACAATTGGTGATGACCTATTGCTCGATATCCTTGCCCAAAATGCAAATGAGCATATTCGTAGTATTGTTGCGACAATCCAAGCAGAGCAAAATAAAATTATTCGCCATGTAAATTCACGCTATCTTATTGTCGAAGGCGTTGCAGGTAGTGGCAAAACAGCTGTAGCCTTACAGCGGGTAGCTTATCTTCTTTACCGTTATCGTGATGAAATGACAGCCGATCAAATATTGCTAATTACACCTAATCAACTTTTTAATCAATATGTTCATTCAGTCTTACCTGATTTAGGTGAAGATAATATGCAGCAGTTAACGTTTATAGAATATGCTGAAAAGCGATTAGGTAAACAGTTTCAATTGGAATATCCTTATGAGCAACTTGAAGATCTGTTAACAGAAAAAGATGATGCTCAGTATCAAACAAAATTAAGCATCATTTCATTTAAAGCGAGCCTCACTTTTAAACATTTGCTGGATCAGTATGTTCGTTATTTATCTGATAAAGGCTTGTTATTTAAAAATATCGTTTTTCGCGGTGAACGTATTATTACTGCACAGGAGATTTCCGAATACTTCTATTCTTTCCCTTCTACTATGTCGATACCAGATCGTCTACAATTAGTAAAAGAATGGTTATTGCAACGGCTAACGAAATTGGAAAAGGCTGAGCGTACAAAGGAGTGGGTAGAAGAAGCTACTGAGCTATTAGATAAAGAAGACTACTCCAAATCATATAGTGAACTTTTATATGAAGGGCGTTATACTGAAAATTCATTTGATGATTTTGATCAAGAACGCTATAAATTAGCAAGACAAATTGTCAAAAAACACTTTAAACCATTACGTAACTCCGTTCACCAGTTAAAGTTTGTCCATATGTTGGGTACATATCGACAGCTCTTTGATTTGAATAGTTCTATTAACAAGGTTTTACAACACCTTAAGCCAGACAACTGGGAGGACATTTGTCTACAAACACTCCCTAATTTAGCAAAGCGTTTGATTGCCTATGAGGATGCTGCACCATTTTTATACTTACAGGACAAAATTGAAGGACAACAGACCAATAGGATGATCCGTCATGTATTAATTGATGAAGCACAGGATTATTCACCATTCCAACTTACTGTATTACAGCAGTTATTCCCAAAAACACGTATGACCATTTTAGGTGATGGCCATCAAACGATTCATCCACATACCTTTAATAATCCTTCTCTACTGGACACTCCATTATATGGTGAGCAGGCAGAAAAAATGATATTAACAAAAAGCTATCGTTCGACAAAGCAAATCATACAACTCACTTCCAAAATTTTAAATGACGGTAGTGAAGTAGAAGCTTTTAATCGAACTGGCCCCGAACCATCGATTACTATTGTGCCAAATGAAGTGGAATTAATGGATCAAATTATTCAAAACATCAACCATTTATCTGTTGAATTCGAAACAATTGCTGTCATCTGTAAAACTGCAGCCGAGTGCTCTGCTGTTTACAAGCAATTAAACAATCGAGTAGATATTCAATTGATCAATCATCATACAAAGCAGTTTAAAAAGGGTATTTTATTACTTCCAGCTTATATGGCAAAAGGCATCGAATTTGATGCGGTCATCATCTATAATGCATCTGCAGCTAATTACTCAAGAGAAAGCGAACGGTACTATTTCTATACGGCGTGTACGAGAGCTATGCATGAGCTGCACATTTATTCCATTAATAAATTAACGTATTTCCTTCAATAATAGGTAACAGGAGAATCTGTAAATAACAGATTCTCCTGTTCTATTGCTGTTTTATATATAGAACGTATAGTCTTCTGGAATGACACGTTTTAAAAATTTCTTCGTTCGCTCCTCTTTTGGGCTGACGAAAATATCATGAGGGCTACCTTCCTCTACAACCACTCCTCCATCCATGAAAATTACGCGATTGGCAACATCTTTGGCAAAGCCCATTTCATGTGTTACTACAAGCATTGTTGTACCCTCCGCTGCAATATTTTTCATGACCTGTAGAACCTCACCTACCAATTCAGGGTCAAGTGCGGACGTTGGTTCATCAAATAAAATAATATCAGGATTCAAAGCAACAGCTCGTGCAATACCAACACGTTGCTGTTGACCTCCTGACAACTGACTCGGATAGGCATCATATTTGTCTGATAAACCTACTTTATCAAGTGCCTTTTTACCAATTTCCACAGCCTGTGCTTTAGGAATTTTACGTCCAATGATTAACCCTTCTGTTACATTCTCTAATGCCGTTTTATTAGTGAATAGATTATAGTTTTGAAAGACAAATGCGACACGTTGGCGAATTGCATGCACGTCTTTTTTCTTTACATGTTGAAAATCAACCTGAATATCACCAAATGTCGCATGGCCTTGATCAGCCTTCTCTAAAAAATTGATACAACGTAATAATGTTGTTTTTCCTGAGCCACTGGGGCCTAAAATAACAACAACATCCCCTTTATCAATAGCTAAATCAACACCCTTTAAAATTTCATTGCCACCAAATGATTTATGAATATTTTTAATTTCTAACATGCTCGTTCACCCCTTAGACATTTGCCATTTTGTATTTGCTTAAATATTTTTCATAACGCTTAAACAAGTATTCAACCGTACTACATAAAATTAAGTACACAATAAAGATATCCAAATAGGCCTCTACATAATTGTAGCCAACGTTTGCCGCTACTTTTGCCTTCAGTGTAATTTCCGGAAGCGACATTGCGTAGCCTAGCGATGTAGCTTTAATGAGATTAACAGTAGCTGTGCAAATATTCGGCAATGCCACTACTAATGCCTGTGGAATGATGATGCGAGTATATGCTTGGAATGTTGACAAACCTACTGAGTGTGCAGCCTCTAGTTGCCCCTTTTCAATGGTACTTAACGCCGATCGAAAGACCTCAATTAAAATGGCTGTTGAGCTGAATGCAAATACAATAAACGCATACCAAATTGGATTGATTTTATAAATATCATACGCAATATGATATTTTTCAAAAATAATTTTTAACATTAACGGTATACTGCTATAGATAATGAAAATTTGTATTATAATCGGCGTTCCTCGAACAAAAGAAACATAAATCTTCGTTAGGTGATGGATAACTGGAATTTTATTGATCCTAGTTAGTGCTAGCAAAAACCCCAGTGGCAAAGCTATCACCAAAGCAACAACTGTGACTAGAAGCGCGATAGGTACACCAGACAAAGCTACGAAAAATGTTTCAAGTAAAAATTGATAATTCACCTTCACGCCTCCTTAAGTTGTTTCTAGGGTCTTCTTACCCTTGCCAAATACCTTTTCTAATATAGTAAATATTTTTTCTATAATAATAGATAACACCCAATAAATAATAGCCAATGCAATATAAATTTCTAAGGCATGAGCATTGATGTTACTTGCTATAATTAGATTTGCCTTACCTACAATATCAATTAGACCAATAGTATAAGCGAGTGCACCTTCTTGTAATAAAGCAATCATGCCATTTCCAAAGTTTGGTAAAGCAACAACCAGTGCCTGTGGAAAAATAATTCGACGATAGGCTTGGAATGGTGTTAGCCCTACACTAACGGCTGCTTCAAACTGCCCTTTTGGAATGGCTAAGTAGGCAGACCGTATCACCTCAGACATGATTGCCGCGAATTGTAAGGTGAAGGTTACAACAACAAATATGGCCGTTTCAATTGAATGGAGATTAAGACCAACATTTTCTGCTAATGCTGGGACGCCATAATAGACAAGAAATAACAAAACAATGGAGGGTGTACAACGCATAATCGTTGTATACAGATTGGCGAATTTAGTTAGCCACTTGACTGAAGATAGCTTAGCTGCCGCCAGCAATAAGCCGAATAGGGTACCTAAGATAATGGAGGACCCTGCAACTAAGAACGTAATTTTTAAAAATGGCAATAACACTGGGACTGCGTTCCAAATGTAGGTTGCGTCAAAATATTTATCCATTTCCTCACCAACTTTTGTTTTTATGAATAAAGACTGCTGAGCATTACTGACTCAACAGCCTAACTATTCGTTCCGATTTAAACTAACGATTTACGTTTTCCAGTACTTCAAATAAATCACGGCCATAGAATTTTGTACTTAATTCATTTGTTTTCTTTTGTTCTTTAACCTGAGCTATTGCTTTATCATAAGCGTCAGCAAATTCTTGCTCTTTTTTATTGAACAGTGGCCATGTTTTTATAACAGCAAATTCGTTATAGACAACGTCATCTTTTAGGTTATAATATGGGCCATCTTCTGCAAGTACTTGTTGTTTAAATGGTCCTTCAATCATGACACCACCATCAACACGACCTTCATTTACCCACTGCACTACATCAACAGTAAATGCGTCACCAGCCTCAAGTTTTACTTTATTATCTGGATTTGCCGTATTATATTCATCGATAATTGTATATTGAGCATTATTTGCAGCAATTGGTGCTAAAGAATAGCCCTTTTTCGCAAAATCTGCTAATGTTTTCACGCCTTCATCTTCTTTACGCAAAACTAAACCTGCGCTACTTAAACCTAAGAATTCCTTCGGGAAAATAAATTTCTCTGTACGTTCCTGAGTAAAGAATGCGTTTTTAACCCCTACTTGATATTTCCCTTGCTCCACACCAATTAATAAATCATCACTTGTTGTACCTACATACTCAAATTGATAATCAGGTAACAATTCATCTACTAATTTCATTACTTCTACGTCATAACCAGTTGGATTACCATTATCGTCAATGTAACTAATAGGCTTTGAGGCTTGATCGTAGGCTACTTTTACTGTACGTACCTTTTCGCCATCACCCGAATCTTTATCTGCAGACTCTCCTGAATTACAACCTGCTAATAATGCGATAGAAGCCAAACCAATTGCTGCAAATTGAAAAATCTTATTCTTCTTCATATGTCATTTCTCCTTATTTTTCACGTGATTTAATGATTGATTTTCACATAATTTCTGCTGTTCAATAGCGGCAGTCGCTAATTTAATAATCGTCATATCATCCATCGGTGGATTATGAAGCCCTGCACGAACATTGCGGTAATAACGTTGTAATGGATTGGATAGTTGCAAGCTTTTCGCCCCCACTACACGCATCGCTTTATCGACTATATCTATTGCCATGTTTGTTACTGTATGTTTAGCAATGGCCATTTCATTTGTTATTAGTCCACGTCTAGCAGGATCATCGTAAGCCTCAGCCACTCCGTATAAGACAAAACGTGCTTGATGGAGCTTTAATTCAATATCCCCTAAAAGCTGTTGTACGTTTGGCAATGTACTAATTGGCGCATTCAGGCTATTCGGTTGATGGTGATTAGCAAAATGAATAGCATAATCACGAGCTGCTTGTGCAATGCCTAAGTAAGTTGCTGGGATATGGAGTATCCAGCCATTTATCTTGCCACCACTCGGATGACTTGGTAACTCTACTAAATGCTCTGTTGCAATAAGCACATCTTTTAACACAAGGTCGTGGCTGCTTGTGCCTCGCATTGCAGACATCTCCCAATTCTCCTCAATGGATAGACCTGCTGAATCCTTATGAATGAGGAAGAAACCAACTTGCTGCTTTTCTTCAATCCAGGCGGAGGTAAGGAAATAATCGAGGACCGGAGATGCAGTCGTAAAAATCTTGCGCCCATTTATTAGCCAGCCACCTTTAGTAGAAATGGCATTTGTCCCTGGCCGCCCTCCTCGTGTTGGGCTACCTGTTGCCGCTTCACTAACAGCTCTATTAATCATGGCCCCTCTCTTTATTTCTTCAGCAAAAGTTATTAATAGATCATCAGTCCATAGTTTAGTTTCATAAATTTCACCGACAACGCCTAATGTCCACCCAAGGGAAAGAGAGGCATTTTCGTCATAGCTTGCTAGCGTCTCTTGTATGAGGACCATATCATAGACAGATAACCCTTCTCCGCCATATTGTTTCGGTAAAGTAAGTTGAGGATAGCCAATTTGTAAAAGTAATCGATGTGCTTCGAATGGAAAACGAGATTGCTCATCTACCTCAACAGCCTCTGCCTTGATTGGCTCAGCTAAAGCAGCTAGCTGATCTAGCCAATATCGTTGTCGCTCTGTTTTTACAAATAAATTCTTCAAATGAATCTCCTTCTTCCCAATATATATAAATCGTATAAATTTACTAAGGATTGATAGTGAAAAAAAATCTCTTGCTACATGAATGTAGTGAGATACTATTTGGTACTGAATTTTCTGATTCGTTGACACTTATAATACTTTTCGCATTAGAAAATGTCAATGGGTGAAATTCTAGTTTTTTTGTAAGTTTAATATGTATTACAAAGTTTCAATTTTTACCTTTGATTTATGCACCAAGCTTTTCTTACAACATATGCTAAGACTAATGAAAGAGGTGCATATATGACCAATAATTTAAATTCACCACTAAACGTTGGTATCATAACCCATTCGGCTCCACAAGTTATTCAAACTAAGTTTGGAGATATTAACGGGGATGGTTTTTTTGAAACCATTTTTTTAATGGGCACTAAACAGCCTGATAGTCCTTTATGGAGAAATCTAACACTGTCTATTTTTTATGGTCAAACACGACAAATGGAGCAAATTCCATTGAAACAGAATATGGGCTATAATCCGACTATTTTTTTGGGCGATTTTACTGGTAATCATATTGAGGATATTCTTGTTGTGTCTGATACAGGAGGTAGCGGTGGAATTGTTAATGGTGAGATTTTTTCCTCCATCAACAATCAAGTTCGTTCCATCTTTGATGCAGAGTCTTTTAATAATAAACTTAAATATAATGTCAATTATGTAGATCATTATAAGGCTGTTGTTCAGAGTTTTAATCCTGCTATTAAATACACAATTGATTTACAGTATAAAGGAGCCGATTACTTAGCTGAAATTTATAATTCAGATGGCACCTTGAAGCAACCGATTGAAGGCTGGGTAGATCCTTTTGGAGGACTATATCCTGTTGATTACGACCGAGATGGAACGTATGAAATTTTAGGATATCAAGAAATTGCAGGTAGATATCATGCTGATGGGTTAGGCTATGTAGAAAATATTTTAAAATGGAACGGTCATGAATTTATAATAGATCGACAAACGGTTGGTATTTTTGGTGAGGATTTATCATAGACGACAAATCTAGCTATTAAATATAGCTAAAACAGGAATCTGCTCATTTTTACTTAACTCTAACAAAAAACAAGCAGATTCCGTTTTTTACTTTTTCTTTTCAACCAAGGCAAAGTAATTATTTTCAGGGTCAGCAAAGTTAAAAACCCTACCCATTGGCATCATGACTAGATCTCCTACTTTAACGCCCTTTGCCTGAAAATCTTGGTACATCTCTTCAATTTTATCAGCGTAAAACATAATAGAAGGTGTTCCTAAATTTAGATCAGGTTGCATTTTAGCAATAATTTCTTTGTTGTGAAGCACAAAGGATGTTTGAGCTTCCTTAGTTGGTGCAATTTCAATCCAGCGCATGCCTGCCTCTTCCTGTTCAGAAATGACAACAAACCCCACTTTTTCTGTCCAAAACTTTACAATTGCATCTTGATCATTGACATATAACATTACTTGTCCAATTTGATGAATCATGACTTCATTCCCTCCTCTTTTGAGCATTAGTATACATCAAAAAGTGGCTTTATATAGCTTCTAACGCCATCAATTTAGGGAAATTTCGAACAATTGATAATGATATATATTACTAGGAAATAATTAATTCAAAGTACTTAACTTTTCTTTTATTTCTGATAGAATGAGTATTATTTACCTTTAAGGGAAAAGTATAGAATAAAACATTATGTGAGGATAATACAATTGAAACAACTAAGTTTAAGAAAAAAGCTTATTTTTTCGTTTTTAGCCATGCTTCTCATCCCAACACTATTGATTGGAATAGTATCTTACCAAAGTGCTGAACAACAAATTTCAGAGGAACAACGCGCAAGTGCGACTGAAAGTGTACGCATTCTAAATTCCAATATTACAAACATGATTGAACCAAAATTGAAAGATGTACAATATTTTTCACAAAAATTTAGTGAAACCTACTTTCTAGATGATAGCATTTTAGAACTGAAGTCATTATTAAGTGAATATGTCAACATGCACCCTGAAGTAGATTTGATATATATTGGGACTGCTGAAGGCAAACTATATGATCAGCCTGTTCAAGAGTATCCTGATGGCTTCGACCCTCGGACAAGGCCTTGGTATAAGCAGGCTTTAGCTAATAATGGGAAGACCTCAATTACTGCACCATATGTTACACAATCTACAGGTGACATTGTCATTACAATTACTCAGGCATTACCAGATGGTTCTGGCGTATTAGGATTAGATCTAAATATTTCTACATTAAGTGACATTACGAATAATATACGTATTGGAGAAACGGGCTTCGCTTCTCTTTTAGATAACAATAAAATTTACATTGCTCAGCCAGATAAAGAAAGTGGTACAGAGGCAACGGAAAGCTACATTACAAAAATTTATGAGCAGGAAAGCGGTACTATCATTGAAAAAGACCGTCACTTACAATTTGTTACGAATGAGTTAACAGGTTGGAAGGTAATTGGCACAATGTTTACTGCGGAAGCTGCAAAAGCTGCGGCATCCACATTGAACATTAATTTAATTATCATTATTATTTCCATTCTCGTTGGCGTTATTTTCATGCTCTTCATGATAAAGTCTATTGTTAACCCAATTAATCAATTGAAGCAAAGCGCATTAAAAATTAGTGACGGTAATTTAACGGAGTTTATTGAAATCCATTCTAAAGATGAAATTGGTCAGCTTGGCGAAGCCTTTATCTCTATGAAGGTAAGCTTAAAAAAATTAATTCGTAATGTTGATCAAAGCTCACAACATGTCCAAACAGCCGCTCAAAATTTATCTGCTAATGCAGAACAAAACATCGCTGCCTCAGAGCAAGTTGCTGATGCTATACAACAAATGGCAATTAGTACAGAAAAACAAACAACAGGTATTGATCAGAATGCCATTTCAGTTGAAGAGATTGCTAAAGGCGTTGTTGAAGTGGCAGACAGTTCCATGCAGGTTTCTGACCTCTCTAGCCATGCTATCCAATTGGCAGAAGAAGGTGGACAATCTGTCAAACAAACTGTACATCAAATGAATTCTATCCATAATTCTGTAACACAATCAGATACAATGATTAAAGCACTCTATGACCGCACGAAAGAGATCGGCTCCATTTTAGAAATGATTAGTGCTATTTCAGATCAAACAAATTTACTAGCACTAAATGCTGCTATAGAAGCAGCTAGAGCAGGAGAACATGGCAAAGGCTTCGCAGTAGTGGCGGATGAAGTACGCAAATTAGCAGAACAATCACATCAGTCAGCAGAGCAAATTTCTGCGCTCATTACTACTATTCAGCAGGATACGGCAAAATCTGTAGAGACAATGGTCAAAGCGTCGACAGATGTTCAAGAAGGCTTACAATTGACAGAAGAAACAAGTAGAAAATTCGAGAGCATTATTGAAAGTCTTCGGAACATCGCGCCGAAAATGGAGGATATTTCAGCATCTGCTCAAGAAATGTCTGCCGTTGTAGAAGAAGTGTCAGCGACCGCTATTGAACTTACCGATCACGCAAAATTAAATGCTGCTGCTACGGAAGAAGTTGCCGCTTCCACGGAACAAACTTTATCTTCTATGCAAGATATGGCTTCGTCTGCCAAAACCCTACTTGATATGGCGGATGAATTGCAGGGTTATGTCAATCGTTTTAAATATTAATTATTTAACTGCTAGATCTGAGTTCAAGAAAGTATTGAACTCAGATCTTTTCTATTCCAAAAAGATAGGAAATTACAAAATAAGATATTTTTCTACAAATAATAGCGTTACATAACTTTATTTTCCAGATTTTTCAGAAAATTGTGTTGATTATTATTCATTTTCCTCTTAGAATCAGATTAAACATTTGAACGACTTAGGAGACTACTAGTGTAATAAAACCAATCACATAGTTAATTGTATTACACTTCAATAATGTCGTTTAAGGAGGAATACTATATGAAACGAATTAGTTTAAGAAAGAAACTCATCTTTGCATTTTTAGTCATACTTCTCATTCCCGCACTTTTAATCGGGTATACCTCCTTTAAAAGTACCAAAAATCAAATACTAGAAGAGCAGCAAGCAAGCGCCAAGGAAAGTGTGCGTATGCTTAATAGTAATATTACCAATACAATTGCTCCTAGAGTTCATGATATCGAATATTTTGCCAAGAAAATAAATCAGTCTTATTTACAAGATGATAAAAAAGCTGAATTAAAAGGTCTTTTTCAGGAATATGTAAATACGCACCCTGAAGTAGAACTAGTATATATAGGGACTGCTGATGGGCGAATCATTGATGAACCTGTCCATGACTATGCAAGTGATTATGATCCTCGGAAACGTCCTTGGTATATAGAAGCCATTGATAATAAAGGGCATGTATCCATCACTTCTCCATACATCTCAAAATCAACAAATAACATCGTTGTGACAGTTATGCAAGCTCTTCCTGATGATTCTGGCGTAATTGCCTTAGATTTAAATATCTCTCTTCTAAGTGCACTGACAGATCAAACACGTATTGGAGAAACGGGCTTTGCCTCTCTGTTAGATAATAATAAGTTATATATTGCTCAAAAGGATAAGGAAAGTGGCACAGAGGCAACAGAAGAATATGTTTCAAAAGTTTACGAAAAACAGGAAGGTACAATTACTGAAGGTGACCGTCATTTACGCTTTGAAACAAATGAAATCACAGGTTGGAAGATAATCGGTACAATGTTCATTGCAGAGGCTACTAACGCGGCTACCTCAACCTTTACTATTACATTACTCATTATTGGTATTTCTATTATTGTTGGTATTATCTTTATGCTCTCAATGATTAAATCTATTGTTAATCCGATTAAACAACTACAGCAAAGTGCTCTGAAAATTAGTGAAGGTGATTTGACAGAGTATATTGATATTCATACGAAAGATGAAATAGGACAGCTTGCTGAGGCATTTGTCTCAATGAAAGTTAGCTTAAAAAGACTGATCCGCAATGTTGATCAAAGCTCACAACACGTTCAAACCTCGGCACAAGGTCTTTCAGCAAATGCTGAGCAAAATATCGCCGCATCTGAGCAAGTGACAGAGGCTATGCAACAGGTAGCGATTAGTACGGAAAAACAAACAACAGGAATCGATCAAAATGCTGTTTCTATTGAGGAAATTGCAAAGGGTGTTGTAGAGGTAGCAGATAGTGCCCTACAAGTTTCAGACCTATCCAGCCAGGCCATCCAATTAGCGGAAGAAGGTAGTCAATCTGTTGAGCACACTGTTAATCAAATGGTATCCATTCATGATTCTGTGGCTCAATCCGATACGATGATTAAATCCCTATTTGATCGTACAAAAGAAATTGGCTCCATTATAGAAATTATTAGCGCTATTTCAGACCAAACAAACCTTCTTGCTCTTAATGCCGCTATTGAAGCAGCACGAGCAGGTGAACACGGTAAAGGCTTTGCAGTTGTAGCAGATGAAGTACGTAAATTAGCGGAGCAATCTCATCAATCAGCAGAGCAAATTTCTACCCTGATTACAGGCATACAACAAGATACAGCTAAATCTGTACAAACGATGACGAAAGCTTCTGCAGACGTTCAAGAAGGTTTACAGCTATCCGAGGATACGAAAAAGAAATTTACAAGTATCGTTGGAAGTCTTCGAGAAATTGCTCCTAAAATGGAGGATATATCAGCTTCAGCACAAGAAATGTCTGCCGTTGTAGAGGAGGTATCCGCAACAGCGATTGAACTGTCAGATCATGCAAAACTAAACGCAGCTGCATCTGAAGAGGTTGCCGCTTCAACGGAACAAACATTATCTTCCATGCAGGAAATCGCCTCTTCTGCTAAAACATTGCTTGATATGGCTGATGAATTACAAGGCTATGTAGATCGTTTTAATTACTAAATAAGAAAGCACGATGATACTTGGTTTAGCCCTATCATCGTGCTTTTATCTTGTTATTTAATTATTCATTTACCTCATGGCTAAATTGCCATTCAACGCCAAATTTGTCTGTAAGTGAGCCGTAACATTTGCTCCAAAATGTTTCTTGAAGCCCCATTCTCACGTTACCACCTTCTTTAAGCTTATCAAATACTTGACGCATTTGCTCTTCGTCATCAGAGACAACAGCTAATGTGACATTATTCCCTGTGGAAAATGGCATGCCTGGAAATGTATCTGAGAACATAATTCTGCTACCGAATACAATAAGTCGTGTATGCATGACAAGATCTTTTGCTTCTTCTGGTAATGGATAGTCTGGATTTTGTGGTGTCTCTCCAAACGTCATAATTTCAGCCTTGTCCGTATTAAAAACGTCTTCGTAAAACGCAACTGCCTCTCGACAATTTCCATTAAAATTCAAATAAACCTCTACTGCCATTTTCAACACTCCTTTGTCATTTATTGAAACAATTCTATTGTACATGGATTACAAAACTTAACACAAATTATAACTAGAATATTTCATCTTCAAAGTAAGTTTGCTCCTTTCTTTTTAAATTTTTTATTTATTTTCACAAAAGCTTTGACATTTACTCAAAAATCATGTAAATTACCAAATGGCGAACAATTTAAATTAAATCTTAAAAAATATTCGTATTTTAGGAGTGTATATAATGGATAACGTATTTGACTATGAGGATATTCAACTAATTCCCGCAAAATGTATTGTAGAAAGTCGTTCAGAATGTGATACTTCTGTTACTTTAGGTGGTCACACTTTTAAACTTCCAGTAGTACCTGCAAATATGCAAACAATTATCGATGAAAATCTTGCTAAGAAACTTGCTGAAAACGGTTACTTTTATATCATGCACCGTTTCCAACCAGAAACTCGTCGAAACTTTATTCTAGAAATGCAAGGAAATGGCTTAATTGCTTCTATTAGCGTTGGTGTAAAAGAAGAGGAATATACATTTATCGAAGAATTAGCAGCTGCTAATTTGGTACCTGATTTTATTACAATTGATATTGCACATGGTCATTCAAACGCTGTTATTCGTATGATTCAACATATTAAAAAGCATTTACCAAAAAGCTTTGTCATTGCAGGTAATGTAGGGACACCTGAAGCGGTGCGTGAGCTTGAAAATGCTGGTGCAGATGCAACAAAAGTTGGGATTGGACCAGGTAAAGTATGTATTACTAAAATCAAAACAGGTTTTGGTACTGGCGGCTGGCAACTAGCTGCACTACGTTGGTGCGCAAAGGCTGCTACAAAACCAATTATTGCTGATGGTGGCATTCGTACACATGGAGATATCGCTAAATCTGTACGTTTTGGTGCTTCAATGGTAATGATCGGTTCATTATTCGCTGGCCATGAAGAGTCACCTGGTGAAACAATCGAAATCGAAGGTAGAACAGTGAAGGAATACTTCGGTTCTGCTTCTGAATTCCAAAAAGGCGAACGTAAAAACGTCGAAGGTAAGAAAATGTACGTTGAACATAAAGGTAGCATCAAAGATACATTAATCGAGATGCAACAAGATTTACAGTCATCTATTTCATATGCTGGTGGCACAAAGCTAGAGGCTATTCGCAATGTTGATTATGTAATCGTGAAGAACTCTATTTTTAATGGAGACAAAGTGTACTAATTGATGTAAATCGCTATATTAAGCTTCAACATCCCCCCAATTAAGAGCCGTTTTTTCTCTTGGTTGGGGGGATTTTTTTGGGACATATTTCACTTAAAATACGGTACTTATTTTCAGAATTTTCTATTTTATTAAAAAATTATATATTATAATAGAACTATATTGAAGGAATGAAGGAACGGGGGTTGTATCTTATGAAATCAGTACGTAATAAACTTGTTAGTCTTGCTATTATAGTTATTCTACTATCAACAGGACTAGTTGGAACAGTCAATTATATGGTGGTGAAAGGAGAACTCGATCAGGTAGGTCGAGATAGTCTTAAAAATGGCACACTTGGCATACTTGAACTAATTGCCCAGTTAGATACTCAAGTTCAAAATGGGAAATTAACGTTAGAAGAAGCTCAGGAAAGTGCTAGAACACAGATCGTTGGTAATAAAATTGAAGATAACAAAAGATCCATTGATAATCCGGTTAAATATGGAGATAATTTTTATTTCTACGCTTTCCAAGATAGTGGTATGGTTGAAACTCATCCATCTCTAGAAGGACAAAATATTTCAGATTTACAAACAGAGGATGGGCGCTATTTTGTACGAGAAATGATTGAAGCAGCAAATGCTGGAGGAGGATATGTACGTTATGATTGGGCCCTTCCCTCAAATCCTGATATCGTTGCGCCTAAGATTACTTATGTAGAAAAGGACAAGCATTGGGGCTGGATTATAGCAGCTGGTACATACGAAATGGACTTTAATGCAGGTACGAATAATGTTTTATACTACACACTAGGCATGACCATCCTTGCAACGATTATTGGTGTATCACTCTTCTGGTTCTTCTCTGGACGAATGACAACCTATATACGAAAAATTATGGTCATTACATCTGATATTGCTAAAGGCAAGCTAACTGGTGATGACATACCTGTTACTACAGAAGATGAACTAGGTATACTAGCTAGTAACGTGAATAATATGAAACATAGCTTACACGAAATGGTCAACAATACAAAGGATAGTGCGTCCAAAATGCGCGTTTCTTCAGAAATGCTGAGTGCAATTACTGAGGAGACGACTGCTTCTGCTGATGAAATTCATCAAGCCATCAATGATATATCTAAGGGAGCTGTAGTACAAGCTGAGGAAGCAGAAATGGCCATTAGTAAAGTAGAAACACTATCCTCACTTATCTCAAATGCTACAGATAAATATAGTGAGATTACAGAAAATATGAATATCATTAATCAATCTCAAGAAAACGGTAGACAAAAAGTAGATGTATTACTTCAAAATTCAAGTGAGTTTACGCAAGTGATTGAGGAATTAAGAACAACTTTCTCAAGTTTGACGAGCCAAATGAAAGAAATTCATCAAGTCGTACAAACAATTACATCCATTTCTGAACAAACAAATCTATTAGCACTAAATGCAAGTATTGAAGCAGCCCGTGCAGGTGAACATGGCAAAGGATTTGCTGTCGTAGCTGAGGAAGTCCGTCATTTATCTGAGGATACGAATGAAGCCACTAATCGGGTTAGAAACCTATTACAGCGTATTGAGGTCGATACCGCTAATTCAGATTCAAAAATGATACACACGCTCCAACTGTCACAAAATCAGGCAATGTCGATTACGGAAGTAAAGGGAGCCTTTACTTTCCTAGCAGACTCCATTCATGACATTACAAAGCACCTTGTTTCTTTAGACAAAGGAATGAATGACATGGCGGAAAATCGAATAGTCGTGATGAACGCCATCAATGAAATAGCAAGTGTCGCTACACAATCTGCCGCAGCTACCGAACAAATTAACGCTTCTATTGACGAACAAAAGTCAGCAGTGACATCTATCATGCACTCCTCTATGGAGCTTCATACAGAGGCAGAGCGTATGTACGACTTGGTAGAACGCTTTACATGATAAAATACTATAAAAAAAGAATGCTACGCATATCCGTAGCATTCCTCTTTACATTATAGTTTGTTAATTACTGCGTGGATTGTTTCCTTAAGCTCTGCATCGTGATCAGCAAGATCTACAAGGTTTCCTAGACGTTCACGTAATACAGGACGCTCAATTACTAGCTTTTCATCAAGTACTTGTACCAGTAGCTCGATAATAAGTCGATCACGAACATTTAACGCTTCTTCTAAACGTTCTGGTGTAATTTTCGCATCAGTTTTTGCAGCTTTTGCCATTTTAAAAACCCCTTTTATATTTTATATTCATGCACATCTATTTTAGCATACCACTAAATTATTTTGAAAACTTTCTTTCATAAAAATATACCAAATCTTTACAAAAACCAAAGAAAAGATTTACGACAAATTGTTATATTTATATCATAATACACAGCTACTCGACCATATGATGATGTATTTACAAAACGCGATTGGAGGAATTGGATGAATCAAAAAAATACGACTTATTTACAGCTCATTAAAGCTGTGCCAAAATCTCTACAGCTATTTCTCAATGTTTGCCTTGTACTATTAGCACTGATTCTCTGTTTTTTGTTATTTAAGGAGCTAATTGAATTTCTTAAAATATTACTCTTTGCTAAGGAAGATGGTGATTATAAGCTATTCCTTGCCAATATACTTATTTTCTTTTTATATTTCGAATTCATCACAATGATAATTAAATATTTTAAGGAGGATTACCATTTTCCACTTCGATATTTTATCTATATAGGTATCACAGCAATGATTCGATTAATTATTGTGGAGCATGATCATCCTCTAAATACGTTAATTTATTCATTAATTATCCTCATACTAATCATAAGCTACTTTATTATTAATATAACGCCACTTGAAAGGCCAACACGTTCTTCCATTCTCATCAAAAAAGATTAAAAGCCCTCACGCCCATTCTAAAATGCCGATATACATGTGGGCTTTTCAAACACATAGAAGAATTGCTGTAAAGCCTGTAAATACTGATTATCGCTAATCTGTATTCGACTAAGCATAAATAGCTCTTGGACCGTTACTACGCCCATTACTAGTGATGAAAGCTCAGCTACATCTATCGTTACTTCAACATCATAGCTATCACTTTCTATCATTTTAATTGTACCGTTAACAGCCTCAACAATAAGTTGCTGATTGTTTTTTGCCAGTAACGAATCCATAACATTCAATTTAAATGTCAAAGTAACACCGTTAAAATTGCGTGTTATTAGCTCATCAAAAAAGCCCTTCACATTAATGATACGGTACATTAGACCAACTCCTGACACGGCACTTGCGTGGTAGACACTTGGAATTAAATGATTTGTACCATTTCTTACATCCTCTAAAAAGAAATGGACATTTTCTTCTTGTGTATTCCATTCGATTCGGGTTACTTGGTCCGCTTGACTGTTTAAAAATGTACTAAGCTCTAGCAAAGCCTCAGGAGTTTCATAGATCCACTCTTTAATCACCAAATTATTGAGCATAAAATTACTATCGCTTTGCTTATTAAAAGAAAAGGCAATATAGCCCTGAACTGTACCTTCCTGTTCCATTGCAATCACATAGTTATCTGGATTATTAAAAATAAAAGATAGTTCCGATTGTGTTTTAAGAAACATCCCATGTTTTTTTGCTACTACCCTGTTGTAGCAATCTACTAGCTGTTGTTGATCTTCAACTGTCAAATATTTAAGGTGCTTTTTGGTTGGTCCTTTCGGGAAGCTTGAAGGCTCTACCAAGTATTGATAGATTTTCGGTCCATAGCCAAAACCCATTTTTTTATAAAAATCTGGTCTAAACGGATACAAGGCCACAAAATGAATATTTTTTTCTAAAAAGATGTTAAAGAAATGTTGGATTAATTCTTTTGCAGCCTTCTCTTTTTTATGTAATAAATCAACTGCAACAAGTCCTACCCCACCAATTGGTAGCATTTTAGAGAACAGATTCATTTGAAAGTCATGTAGTCGCATACCACCAATGAGTTTGTCATTTTCCCAAAGTCCATAATAATGAAGAGATTCATCATTGCTTTGATTTTGCATAAAGAGATTTTTCAGCTGTTCTTTTGTTGTTTGTGTTCCATTCAATCTTCCTGGATACGCCCCCACAACGATATTTACAAAGGCTACAAAATCTTGCCCTTTTAATAATTTCTCTACAACCCTCATTATTTCCCCTCCATTTTCAAATTGTTGCATGTTGTTCACGAATTTTTCATATTAATTTTTATACCCCATAATAACATATATTACCACGACCAATTAATGAGTACTGAAAATGATTAAAGGAGGAAAATGTATGACTTTAATTGATTCATATATTCACGAAGTGACTAAAAGGCTACATAAAAATAAACGTGAGAAAATCAAGGTTGAACTAAAGGCTACTATTGAGGATATGCTGCCAGAGCAATATTCTGAATCCGAAGTGAAGGGAGTACTCAGGAAGCTTGGAAGCCCAGTAGAAGTTGCAGCAAGCTATCGGGATACTCCCCACTTTTTAATTGGTCCAAAGAATTTTGAACAATATACAAGAACCATCAAGCTAATTATTCCTTGGGCAATTCTTATTACAATCATTGTTCAAATAATAGAGAAAATTGTTCTCTATTCTGGAGAAGAAGCACTTCTCACAACCATTATTACAGCATTTGTCGGGATTATTGCTGCAATTATTGCTGTGTTATTTCACGTTTTGTTTTGGGTTACGGTTATTTTTATTATTAAGGACCGTTCTGGGGCTGAAAAGCTTTCGATCCCTTTTCTGAGAGATACCAAGCCATGGTCACCTGATGATTTAGTACAAATTAAAAGAATTCCCAAAGATAAAATTATTCCTATAAGTGATACGATTTTGAGCCTTTTAGGGATACTTATTTTTTCTTTTGTTTACTGGAATGCCTATCGTCTTTTAGGTATTTATACAACAAATGACAACGGCAGCTTAAAATTTGTAATGCCTATCTTTAATCAAAATATTTTACAATCGTTTGTTCCCATGGTCTTACTATGTATTATCCTAAGTCTCACTTTAACCTTATTAAAATGGCGTGCAGGACAGTGGACAATGCCTATCGCCTTCACTAATGCACTACTTCAAAGTGTTGGAACGATTGTGTTTATTTTAATAGCGTTACACCAAGATTTTATTCACAGCGCCTCTATCCCTTATATTGCGGCTATTACAGACACAACCTCAGCTAAAGTTGCCTTCACTATTGATAAAATCCTACTTGTCAGTATGATTATTGCTGTTTTAGCAAATGCATTTGATATCTACCAAGGATTTAAAAAAGCTAAAATATAACGCCCTTCTACTTCATATACCTAGTAAACCTTACATTAAAATCGCCAAAATACCTTTATTCTCTGATGTTTTGTATAATGATAAAGTTGAAAGTATTTTATATATGTGAAAAATAATCTGCACAATTCAATCAGAGTAAGGGGAAAGTACTATGACCATTCTTCTAGTAGATGACAATCAAGTCAATTTATTTGTCATTGAGAAAATACTAAAAAATGCAGGTTATGATAACTGTGTTTCTCTTTCATCTGCTTATGAGCTATTTGATTATTTACAATTAGATGCACCCAATCCGACAGGAAATTCAGTAGATTTAATTTTGTTAGATATTATGATGCCGGAAGTAGATGGTATTGAGGCCTGCAAACGCATTAAGCAAAATGAGAGATTGAAAGATATTCAAATCATTTTCGTTACAGCACTCGAGGATAAAAACAAACTGGCAGAAGCCCTAGACATTGGTGGTGTAGATTATATTACTAAACCAATTAATAAAACAGAGCTGCTGGCCAGAATGCGTGTTGCCTTACGTTTAAAGGCAGAATTAGACTGGCACACACAGCATGAAAAGAAAATACAATATGAGCTAGATTTAGCAACCCATGTACAAAGAAGTCTTCTTAGCCCACCGTTAAATGAGAATGACATCCGTATTGAAGTTTCATATTTGCCATCCTCTAATTTGGCAGGAGATATGTATTATTGGTACAAAATAGACGATCATCGTTATGCCATAATATTATTGGATATGATGGGTCATGGTATATCTGCAGCGTTGGTTTGTATGTTCATCTCCTCTGTTCTAAGAGAGGCGGTTAAACAATTGGTGGAACCTGAACTTGTCATCCAAGAACTGAATCGGTATATGACGCTATTACAAGATGGGAAAGAGAATAATCTTTATTATTTTACAGCGATTTATTTAATCATTGATACAGAGCAAAAAACAGTCGAGTACATAAATGCTGGCCATCCTCCTGGATATGCACTAATCGATGAAAAAACATGTATTCCATTAGATCAGGGTAGCTGTGCAGTCGGGTTCTTTGATGAAATAAAAGTGAAAAAGCAATTTATCCAATATGAGCATGACATTCAAATTGTGTTATTTACAGACGGTGTGTTAGAGGCAATGGGACCCTGTGAATTAGAATCAGAAAAGCATTTGCAAACGCTAACATCCTCCAAGTGGGAATATTCACAATGCCTAATCGATAACCTTTTGCCTAAGGATAAACAAGAGAATCAGCCTGATGACATGTGTGTTTTAATGATTCAAGCTAGCACGAATACTATATAAAAAAGCAGAGGCTATCCATTAAAGATAGCCTCTTACTCATTAATACATTTTTTGATAAATTCTTTCGTTTCCAGAAATCTCATTATACTTTGAAATAACCTCTTCAAATCGCAATGTTTCTTTATCCCCTAAGCATAAAAAACCTTTGTCACTTAGACTTTCATAAAATAATTGATGTACCTGGCTCTGAAGCTTAGGTGAAAAATAAATAAGAACATTTCTGCACAGAACAACATGAAATTCATTAAATGAATGATCTGTTACTAAATTATGTTGAGCAAAAATAATATTTTTCAATAATGTTGGATGAAAGTAAGCATATTGATAATCTGTTTGATAGTATTCTGAAAAAGCATGGGCACCTCCAGCAAGCATATAGTTTTTTGTATATGCCTGCATTTTATGAATTGGAAAGGCCCCCTTCTTAGCTTTTTCTAATACTTGCTCGTTCATATCTGTTGCATAAATTACAGATCTCTCTATTAGCCCCTCTTCTTGAAGCAAGATAGCCATTGAATATACTTCTTCACCTGTTGCACACCCTGCATGCCAAATACGGATTTCAGGATATTCTCGTAAAACAGGGATGACCGTTTCACGAAAGGCCTTAAAAAAGCTAGGGTTGCGGAACATCTCCGTTACATTTATCGAAAAATCATTTAATATCTGCTCTAAAAATTCTTTATCATGAATGACCTTTTCTTGTACACGTGAAATCGTTGGGATGTTATTTATCCCCATCCTATTGTAGATTCTGCGTGAAATGGATGAACGATTATATTGCCGAAAATCATAACCCGATAAACGATAAATAGCTTCTAGTAACAAATCAATTTCTAAATTTGTATGCTTATTTAATTGTATATTTTGCTCCAAAGGCTGAAATTGTTGTTCCATGTTCATTAACTCCCCTTAGAAACTAACCATACTCTTAAAACTGATATTAATTGATCTAAATTTAATGGCTTACTAATATAATCAGATGCACCTGCCTGCAATGATTTATCACGGTCATTTTTCATCGCTTTAGCAGTCAATGCAATGATTGGCAAATCGATACGTTTCATTTGCTGACGAATAATAGTCATCGCTTCATAGCCATCCATATTAGGCATCATTATATCCATCAGTACAAGATCGATATCTGGATTAGCTCGCAAGATCTCTAAACATTCTAGCCCATCTTTAGCAACTAGAATGTGCATGCCTCTTTTTTCTAAAGCCGTTTTTAGCGCATAAATATTACGGTTATCATCATCAACTATTAAAATATTTTTCCCTTGAAACACCTCTACCTCTTGTTGAAGGGCTACCTCCATTGCTTGTGGTTGTTCTATTATTTGCTCCTCTTCCACCATCGTAACAGCCACTTCGTTCATGGCAAGCTTTTGGCAATGCTCCTCTTCAATTCCATTTGGCAGGCTCGGAAGCGTTAACGTAAAGCTACTCCCTTGTCCTTCAGCACTTTGCAATGTAATCCAGCCACCAAGTAACTTAGCAAACTCCTTACAAATAGAAAGACCCAGACCCGTTCCACCATATTTTCGGACCGTAGCTCCATCTGCTTGCTGGAATGATTCAAAAATCAGCTGATGTTTGTCTTTTGGAATACCTATTCCTGTATCTGAAACAGTAATTTCTAACCAATCCTTGCTTATCTCCTGCATATTATTGGTTAGTTGTTGCGGTGTAAGCTGTTTAATGTCTAATGTGACAGATCCCTGCTCAGTAAATTTAAAGGCATTCGATAATAAATTCTTTAAGATTTGCTGGAATCTCTTTTCATCTGTATAGAATACATCCACTACATGATCAGCCTTAGATATATGGAATGCTACGTTTTTCTTCCTCGCAACTGGTGCAAAGGTGTGTTCTATTTGCACAGGTACTTCGCTCATATTCACCTCATTAAAAATAATATCAAGCTTCCCTGCCTCAACTTTAGATAAATCTAATATGTCATTGATTAGAGCAAGCAAGTCCTCCCCTGAAGAATGAATAACTTTAGCAAACTCTGCTTCCTCGTCTGTTAGGTTGTGTTGGCTATTTTCTGCTAGCATTTCCGATAATATTAATATGCTGTTTAAAGGTGTTCTTAATTCATGTGACATATTGGCTAAAAATTCGGATTTGTAATTAGAGTTAAGGATAAGCTGCTCTGCACTTTCTTCTAATTCCTTCTTCGCCTTCTCCAGTTCTCTTGATTTAGATTCTGCCTCTTTCGTGCGTTCTTCAAGCTGTTCATTAATCATTGTCAGCTCTTCCGTCTGCATTTGCAATTCCTCAGATTGAGTCTGAAGCTCTTCTGATTGAACCTGCAATTCCTCGGTCATTGCTCTAGATTCATTCAATAGACGTACAATTTCCATACGCCCTAAAACACTATTAACTGTTAGTCCAAAGGTTTCAGTAACCTGTCTCACTAATTCTTGCTGTAACTTACTGAATTTAGCCATTGTTGCTATTTCAACAACCGCTATAACTTCATTTTCAAAAATGACAGGAATCAATAAAATATTTTGTGGTCTAATTTCACCTAATCCAGTTTTGATTAAACGATAGTCTCTCGGAATATTATCATAGAATAGTACTCTCTTTTCTAATGCACATTGACCGATTAACCCTTGTCCTATTTTGAAACTCTCCATACCAACACAATCATCCGTGTCAGCAAAAGCAGCCTTTTTCACAAACTGTACTTGGTTCTCTGTTACTTCCCGAACATAAAATGCTCCAAGAGATGCTTGGGTTTTCTGTGCTACTTCTGATAGGAAGGTCTCCGCTAATTTTGTAATTGCTGAAATACCTTGATAATTTGTCACGATTTCAGCTACATTGCTTTGTAGCCATTCTCTCTTTTCGACTGACTCTAAAAGTGTATTCGTTGCATTAGCAAGTTCATTCACTTCATCATTTGTATTCACATGGATTCTTCTAGTGAAATCACCTTTTGTAGCTGCTATTTCTTGAATGGTTTGTGTTACTTCCGTTATCGTTTTTACAATTGAACGGGAGATGCCACTAGCGATGACAATAGCTATTGTAGAAACTAAAATTAAGATCCCAAATAAAGCACTAGTTAATTTACTATTTTGCTTGTCTAACTGACTTGCCTTCTTCTGAGTATAAGCATTTTCAGTGGCACGGAATGAATCGAATAATTTGCGCATTTTTTCCATATCCTGACGACCATTATCCACTTTAAAAAAATCATTTAATGCTTCTACATTATTATCCTTTTTATATTGAATAGTTGGTTCGCCTGACGTTGCAATCCAATGTTCAATTGTTTCCTCTATCTCTTTAAGTTTGTCCTGTTGAGCTGGTTTATCTTTCATTTGTTGATAGAGTTCATTAAAATCTATTTTCCAATTTTCAGCTGCATTATCATAGGGTTCCAGATAACTTTGCCTACCCGTAATGATGAAAGCACGTTGACTTGATTCCATATCCAATATATATTTTTCAATTTCATTCGTTAAAGTTAGAACATTGGAATCGTACTTAATAATAAAATTTCTTTCCTTCTGCAAAGATGTAATTTGATTATTTAATATGACAACCGTGGCAAGTAAGCAAAGAATGATTACGATATAACCTAATGTAATCTTTGAGCGTATACCCATTTTTAATCTATTTAACATTTGGTTTTCCTACCCTTACCTTTCTTTTACTTTATTATGATTACTAGTATACATCTAAAAATAACTCATTTTATCCTCTTTTAGATTCTTAATAAAGAAATTTTGCTGATTTTGTATTAATAAGTCTATGCATTTTTCATATACATTTTATATTGAACCATTTCTAATTAAGGAGAGAAAACATGTGGATATTATCGTAAGGCCAGGAGATTCACTTTGGCATTTCAGTGAGGTATTTAAAATTCCTCTTCAACTCATTTTAGATTCCAATGAAGACATAAATCCTCAATTTTTAAGAGTTGGACAACGGGTTCGTATTCCTGGTTTTGTGACCAACAACTATCAAATTAAACAAGGAGATTCTTTTTGGCAGATTGCCCAAAGCCGAAATCTTCCCCTAGTCGCCCTATTGCTTGTTAATCCTGATCTCAATCCAAATCGCTTACAAATCGGTCAAATGATTCGCATACCCCAACGTATCACATGGCGTTTAGTTAATGGTAAGCAAAATTACACGTATACCCATATGATGAACGATCTCAGAAAGCTCCTTGACGCATATCCTTTTCTTCAAAGCTCAAACATTGGCAGCTCCGTTTTAGGGAAAGAGCTACCTGAGCTGTCAATTGGCCATGGTGCAAAACGTGTACACTATAATGGCTCCTTCCATGCAAACGAATGGATTACTACACCTATTATTCTAACATTTTTGAATGACTATTTGCTCGCCCTCACCAATCATAGTAGTATTCGTGGAATTTCTCCATCTTCTCTTTATCAGCAAACATTCCTTTCTATCGTTCCTATGGTAAATCCTGATGGCGTAGATTTAGTAATACAAGGCCCTCCAAATGATGAAGCATTAAGAAATCAACTAATTGCATGGAATAATGATAACGCTGATTTTTCTGGCTGGAAAGCAAATATTCATGGAATTGATTTGAATGACCAATTCCCTGCCAAATGGGAGCTTGAAAGTGCCCGTAATCCAACAACACCAGGGCCAAGAGATTATGGTGGTGAAAGACCACTATCTGAACCTGAAGCCATTGCAATGGCTGATTTAACCAAGCAGCGTGATTTTTCAAGAGTATTAGCATTTCATACACAGGGACGTGTTATATATTGGGGCTTTGAAAATCTAGAACCCCCCGAATCAGAGGTGCTTGTAAATGAATTTAGTAGAGTAAGTGGCTATGAGCCCGTTCAATCTGCTGGAAGCTATGCTGGTTATAAGGATTGGTTTATTCAAGATTGGCGTAGACCAGGCTTCACTGTTGAATTAGGAAGTGGTACAAATCCTTTACCAATCAGTCAGTTCGATGACATTTACGAGGAGTCTTTAGGGATTTTTCTTGCTGCACTGTATATGTAAAAAGAGTAGACGAACTCCATCCGCTAAGAAATTGTCCTTAAGGGCTTTTTAGCGAATGGAGTTTTTTTATAGGAAGGTCTCATCATCATTGTAAAAAAAGGGGAATAAATTACTTTGACAGACAGAGTAATGTTTGCTACTATTACTCTGACAGATAGAGCAATAAAAAAGTAGGTGACTTATGGTTCGCAGTGATATTATCCGAGGACATTTGGATTCGATTATTTTACGGTTAATTTCAGAAAAAGACCGTTATGGCTACGAAATTTCTCAGGAAATAAGTCTCCGTACAAACAATCGGTTTCAAATCAAGGAAGCAACTTTGTATGCAGTTTTTCAACGTCTCGAAAAAAAGGAAATTATTGAAGCCTATTATGGAGATGTCTCGCATGGAGGCAAACGAAAGTATTACCGTATTACATCATTAGGTAAGGCCTATTTAAATGAGCTAGTGAAAGAATGGTCGGAAGTAAAGGAAATAATCGATTTATTTATGGAGGGCTTAGAATGAAAAGAATAAAAAACCATATTGATGAGCTTTTTAAAGACATTCCTCGAAATAACGAAACGGAAATGGTTAAACAAGAAATCATTGAAAATCTTGAAGAAAAAGTATTTTACTTGATAGACCAGGGTAAAGAACAAGAGGATGCCATTAATAAAGCCATTGTAGAATTTGGAGATATCGAAGACTTAAAGCAAGAGTTAGGTGTTAAAGAGCCAGCAAAGAAAAACATGGCCAAATTAAACTTAGAGTTCTCAATTTGGGGTAGTGGCTTAATTATTGCATTTTTTATTTTTATTAATCTTTATTACACACCACATATTATTTGGGCAATCTATCCGATTTTCGCCATTCTTTGGTGGCCTTTATCGATGTACTTCGTGTGGTCTCGTAAGAAATGGGGTGAATAAACATGAGAAACTTTATAAACTTTTCTATAGTGGGGAGCTTGATGACAATGATTTTTTTAGGGTTTGTTAATTATACGACATCTCCTCAAACAATGTGGTTTGTATATCCATGCTTATTGCTACTACTTTGGCCCATTACGTTATTCTTTATGGCTAAAAAATTGTATAAACAATACTCAATTGTTTGTAGTGCCTTAATTATTACATTTTTAATAGTTGAAAATTATATTTACGCACCAGATCATTTATGGTTTGTCTATGCGATTTATCCAATTATCTGGTGGCCAATCCTCATGTACTTAGATGAAAAGGCAAAAACGTTAAAAACAGCTCTAATTGGATGTGCTTCTACCATCATCTATTACACTATATTGAATATGATTGTATCTCCTCACTACCCTTGGGCAATTTATCCTGCTTTTTTAGTGATATGGTGGCCTCTAGCTTTATATCATGCGCAACGAAAAACCTTTGTAGCATTCTCCGTTACAGCTACGATACTAATAAGTATCTTTTTCATTACAGTAAATGTTGTTTCTTCACCAAGCGTTATATGGGCGATTTACCCTATTTTTGTTACCCTTTGGTGGCCTCTGAGTATGTATTTTTATGTGTATAAAAGAAAAATGTATCATGCTAGCTTTATGAAACGCATGTAAAGAAGGTATTGTATGAAAAGGATTAAAAAGTTCATTAAATATCTTGTCTTGATTATGACTTCCTTACTATTATTAGCACTTGTATTTCCAACATGGACATCATCTATAAAAGACATGAACAGCATCAGTACGCTAAAACAGGTAGAAATTAACGGCAGTGACCATGAAATCATGATACGGGGCCATAACAAAAATAATCCTGTAATCCTCTTTGTCCATGGCGGACCAGGTTGCTCTGAAATACCCTACGCTAAAAAATATCAAGATTTATTGGAAACCGAATTTACAGTGGTGAATTATGATCAAAGGGCTAGTGGGAAGTCTTATCATTTTTTTGAGGACTACTCCAATCTTTCATCTGATTTGCTTGTGGAGGATTTACTAGCACTGACTGACTATATTGCTAATGATCTAGATAAAGAAAAAATCATCTTAATTGGTCATTCCTACGGTACATATATTGCCACACAAGCAGCTGCTAAAGCTCCTGAAAAATATGAGGCCTATGTAGGGATTGGTCAAATGAGTAATACCATTGAAAGTGAGATGGACAGTTTACACTTTACGATCAAACAGGCTCAACTTAAGAGTAACACAGAGGATGTTGCACATTTACAAAGGTTAATGGAGGAAATTAGTAGTGGTAAAACATTTACGCCTCGTCATTTAGTGAGCAAATACGGTGGAGCTACAAGACTCATTACTAACCCTGATGGAAATATGTTAGGGATGCTTTTTAGTACCGAATATAATTTGTTAGATATTATTCGCTATAGCAAGGGGATATCCCTATCCCAAGAAGTTTTAGTAAACGAAGTCTTACAGTCCCCACTTCCTGCGAAAGTTAATTCACTGACTCTTCCCTTCTATTTTGTAATGGGAGATTATGATTATCAAACATCATCGAATAGCGCTAAAAAATACTTCGACCAAATTATCGCGAAGAAAAAAGAATTCATAGCATATGAACAATCTGCTCACTACCCCCAGTTCGAAGAAAAAGAGAGATTTTTCGAATGGATGCGTACGACTTTTAAAAAATAAATATTTCTTAAAATAATTCTACACTTGGTACCATTTATTTAATTACTATATAATTTAATTATTAAATATTTTAATGGACGTGATTATATGCCAGAAAATCTAAACAATGTAGAAATTATTATGAAAGAAATGCTGGAAATACAGCAGAAGTCGAAAATGTTTGTAGATCTTATATCTGAAGGAGAAGCGTTATCACAAAACCAATTAATATTGCTCCTACAGCTAAAAATAAATAATGGGATGAAGGCAACAGAAATTGCTGAATTCTTTAGTGTAACACCTGGAGCTGTAACTTCCATGTGCGATAAACTGGAAAAACTCGAACTCATACAAAGAATTAGGGAAAATAATGATCGACGTGTAGTCAAAATGGCTTTAACCAATATTGGTGACATGAAGGTTCAAGAAATCTTTTTAAAGTTTTCTCAGGATAAACTCATAGACATGGCCAACATCTTACGCGAAGTAAACCTATTAATGAATAAAATTTTTTAGGATTTCAACAAATTGAAATCCTTTTTTTATTGTTTAATTTAAGCAATGCTTTTGTTCTTGACAAATGGAAGTAGCATATAATTTAATTAATATATATTTTAATAATTAAAATATATATTAATTAAATTATAATGAGGTGACTTTATGTTTCAAAAACTCCGTACCCTTACACAAACGAACGGCACAATTAAACATTTGGATGCTGATTATGAACAATTAAACATTCGAGGAGCTGTATCGTTACAACAAGAAGTACACTTAATAAAAGTGTCCACTCATGGTCATAGCTCCTTCTATTATCCAGTTACAGCGCAGATATTTAATAGCTCTGGCTCGTGTAAGTTAAAGGATTATTGCCAAATCGGAGAACTGACAAATGCCGGGAATCTTACAATACGTAATGGTTTTATCCAAAAAATCAATAGTTCTGGAAAGCTAATGGTTGAAGAGAAATTACAGAGCGAGCAATTTGATGCCATTGGAATAGTCAAGGCTGTGGAAATAATCGCTAACCACTTTCACTTGAAGTTATCGGGAGAAAGCGAAATTGACAGGTTGAGGGCTGAAAATGTGGTAATAGAAAAGGAAAGGGTTACCCTTCTTTCATTATTTAAGAAAATATTACGTTGTCACACAGTTAGTGGAAAACACCTACAATTATCTAATACAAATGCAGAGTTTGTGGAAGGGGAAGTCGTACATGTTGGGGAAAATAGTGTAATCGGGACACTTTACTATACGGATGATTATTCGATAGCTTCGAGTTCAAAGGTGCACCACATTATACGGAGGGAAAAAGAATGATACTTCTAAAAATGCTAAAGACTTTTTTTTGCTCATTAGCTTTAGTGGTATTATCTGTACTTTACGTTGGATTACTTTTAAGCGCTGGCTTATCCATACTCGCTGGTTTTTTACGAACATTTGGAGTCGATCAAATTAAAATGGGCCTTTGGTATGACGTAGAACTTCCTGTTATGTTCAGCATCCCCTTCGCCCTGTTAATAGCTCTTCTATTGTTCTTTTGTGCCACATATATTAAACGTTGTATTGTTTTTTGTTTGTCAAACCTTCGAATATAAAGCAATAAAAAAGTAAGCATATTTTATAGATAGAATATGCTTACTCTCAACTACTTTAAATAAGTTGATTCACAATTTTATCAGCAGTTTTAAGCATTGCTAAAGCTCTCCTTCAAGAAAACGGATAAGGTATATTTCAGGTCTACCAATAAATTCTTTAAAACTACATAAATTAGCATACTCCTCATGCTCCACATCATAGCACCCTATTTGGCCTTCTCCTTTTGGGTTCCATACTATTTGCAAATCAGAGTAATTGTCGATATTTGCGGAAAGAAGGAGGAGCTTTCTATGACCTAGCTTCATCTCAATTGTATCAGTTAGTTTGAAAAAATCGATAAAGTGAATGTCATAATCATTTGGTGCAAGCTCAAGATGCAGTCGATCTCCTGTCAAAAAATTCATCAATTCATCTGGTAACTTGTATTTTTTCAATGTCTCTTTTTTGTTTTCAATAGTATGGAGTTCTATTGGTTCTAGAGCCTTTAAGTAATTTGCTAGTTCCATATTTTTCATACGTACAGCAATTGTATAAGCTCTCTCACCATCTTTCTCCGCTAAAGTGACGTTTGCGCCTCGTTCAATCAAATATTTGACCATAGCTATATTTCCCATTCGTGTTGCAACTGTTAATGGTGTTGCTTTATAGGGATAGACCATATCAGGCTTTTGATAATTAATATCTACTCCTTGATCAAGTAAATAAGTGACTGTTTTTTTATCAAAATTCGACACAGCCTGACGCAATACTGGACCTCCATGCTGCTTTATATCAAGTCCAAGTTCATGAATAAGAGGGATATTTCTTTTATTGCCATAGTAGGCCTGAGAATAGGCTCCAGATCCAACTTGATTATAGCCATCTAATTTGGCTCCTTGTTCAACAAGGTAACGTACTATATTTTCTTTACAATATCGAACAGCCCTTAAAAAAGAAGGATTTTTTTCCACATTTAAATTAACCCCATATTCAACTAATAATTTTACTACATCCAATCTTTGTGCAATCAATGCTAAATCCAATGGGCTTAATGATGTATGCTGACTTAAACATATCTCTTCTTCAATATTCCAGCCTTTATCCCTCGCAACTTGCAAAGCCGTAATATTGCCAGTATAGATATACATTGCAAGGTCCGGTAGTTCTGGAAATGTTCCAAAATCTTGTAGCTTAATCATCTATAGATTGGCTCCCTTCTTAATGTATATACAAAGTATAGAAAACTACCATCTATATCACAATGGGACATAGAGCTATAGTGTCATAAAACACAGGGCAAGATTTATAGCAAATTTGATGGTTCCTTTATTAAAAAGCTGGCAATTGGATTCAAAATTTCCCAGGAAAGAATTTATTTTAAATTAAAAACAGCTCTCAATCAGAATAGATTGAGAGCTATTTCTTAAACGCTTACCATGACTTACTTTTATTTTAAGCCAAGTGCTTTATCTGTTGTTGCATTTATTTCTTTTAGAAGCTCAGGGTTTTCTGCTAATGATAGACCATAAGATGGAATCATTTCTTTAATTTTTGGTTCCCACTCCTTGATATGTTGAGGGAAACATTTATTAAGAACCTCAAGCATAACATGTACAGCTGTAGATGCACCTGGTGAAGCTCCTAGTAAAGCTGCAATCGAGCCATCAGAAGCACTTACAACTTCTGTACCGAATTGAAGTGTTCCTTTACCGCCAGCTTCTGTATCTTTAATTACTTGTACACGTTGTCCAGCTACGATAATATCCCAATCATCACTTTTTGCATTTGGAATGAAATCACGTAACTCTTCCATACGTTGTTCTTTTGAAAGCATAAGCTGTTGGATTAAATACTTTGTTAAGCCCATCTCTTTCACGCCCGCAGCTAATAAAGTTGTGATATTATGCGGTTTTACAGAAGCAAATAAATCCATATTTGAACCTGTTTTTAAGAACTTAGGAGAGAAACCTGCGAATGGTCCAAATAGTAATGATTTCTTGTTATCAATATAACGTGTGTCAAGATGCGGAACCGACATTGGTGGAGCACCAACTTTTGCTTTTCCGTATACTTTTGCATGATGTTGTTCAGCTATTTCTGGATTATTACATGCTAAGAATAAACCGCTAATTGGGAATCCACCAATATGTTTCCCTTCAGGAATACCTGATTTTTGTAGTAATTCTAGGCTTCCTCCACCAGCTCCAAGGAAGACAAATTTTGCTGAATGATATTCCATTTTACAGCCGTCTAAATCGTGCACACGTACTTCCCATGTACCATCACTAGCTTGTTTTAAACTTTCAACACTATGATTATAGTTAACATCTACATCTTTTGCTTTTAAGTGATCAATTAACATACGTGTTAAAGCACCAAAGTTAACATCTGTACCAGTGTCAATTTTCGTTGCAGCAATGTCTTCACCAGCAGGACGATTTTCCATAATAAGTGGAATCCATTTTTTTAGTGTTTCAGGGTCATTAGAAAATTCCATTCCTTCAAATAAAGGATTTTTTGTCATCGTTTCATGACGTTTCTTTAGAAACTCAACATTTTCTTTCCCTTGTACTAAACTCATATGTGGTAAAGGCATAATGAAGTCTTGTGGATTATTGATCAGCTTATTGTTTACAAGATACGACCAAAACTGTCTTGAAACATGGAACTGTTCATTAACATTAATCGCTTTTTTGATATCGATTGATCCGTCTTTTTTCTCTGATGTGTAGTTCAGCTCACATAATGCAGCATGTCCAGTTCCCGCATTGTTTAATTCGTGAGAACTTTCCTCGCCTGCTTTTTCAAGCTTTTCAAACACTGTAATTTTCCAATCTGGTGCTAATTCTTTGAGTAATGTTCCCAAAGTTGCACTCATGATTCCGGCACCAATTAAGATAACATCTGATTTAATTTGTCTGTTACTCATTTTTACCTTCCTTATATGTTAAGATTTGCAGAAAGGATGTAAGCACTCCCACTTTAGAAGTACTGTAGCCATGGAGCAACCTCGGAGCACACCATTTCTGTATCAATTATTACCTTATTGCAGTTTATCACAATTAGTTCAAGAATAAAATATCAACTATTTATATGAGAGTTATCAGCTTTTTTCGAGACTTTCCGATCATAATTCAAGCAAAAAAATCACTTTTTGTTCTAGATAAAAATTGAATTATTTAAGCTTATTGGAATAATCGGCCTAAAAATGGTTGACATTTTCATAAAAAATAGGTTCTTTTTATTATTATATCTGTATAATAACATATAAATATGGAGTTCGTCTTGTATCTGAACTAACTTTCCTTTACCCAAAGATTAACTTTCGATTGGGCTTTTTATATGCCAGCCATCTATATGAAAACCGCCCATTTGTCTGAACACATACTCCACTACTGCTTCATATAACGCCATCATCTTTTCAACATTGTCCTCATGCATTGCTCTCATAAAAATTTCTCTAAAGTCCTCATCTGGAAATGCTGACTTACTATATTTTTGCAGGTAAATTGGATCTTCAAGATAGGCATAGATTTGATAAAAGGGTATCGTTTCTAGATTTAAATACTGACAGTACAACAAAAATAAATTGGCTAATGAGTTATGGTAGGTAAAGGAAAAGTTCATTTTATCTTGCTCATAACAATCCTTTAAATTATCTAGTGCATCCCATAGTTCATATTTTTTTATTTCTAAGACCGTTTTATTCATTGTTTTATATTTTTCTTTGAGCCATTCTTCTGCTTCAAATTTTAAATCATTTATTATTCCAGTATAATCAAATAAAATTCTCCCTGTTTTAAATTGGACCATCGACATGGTTCTTCTTTTTTTAAAATCTTCTTGGAAATACCCACGAATTTGACTTGGTGGATTCGCAAAGTATTCAATTAAAAAACCATCAATAACACGATTCCCTCTTTCCCTCCACCCCACATTATCCGCCAAAATAATATGAACATCGATATCAGAGCGCTTAGAGGGATTTCCAGTAATATAGCTCCCACATACGAGCGCTCCTATAACTTCCTCTTTATCTTGCCATTCTTTCAGGAACGTTTCTAAGGCTATTTTCCATTTTGCCATTGATCATTCACTCCCTTTTTAATTGATTTATTTCTACAATACTATTGAAAAAACAGAAAACCTTTAATACGTTTTCTGTTTTTATCTGCTTCTTATTTAATTTCTTTAACAGTTAATTTCTTTTGGCTAACTTCATAAGTGACTACCACGTTTTTAATAATCGCCGTATCCTCATAGGAGAGACTAGCTTCAAATTCTATTGTAGCATCTCCCTTCCATCTAAGATGATCCACATAGCTATAGTTTTCATGATCTGTTCGTATCCACGTATCTAACCCTTGCTCAGCACCATATTTAACTCTTGAAGATTCTACTACCTCTGGGCTTACCATTCGCTCTTCCACATTGATGACTTCAACAAATTCACTTTTATTAGAGTTCGTGACAATAGCAATTAATTTCTGATCAGGTGAAGGGATTATTTCTTTAATATACATTGATGGACTGGAGAAGCTAGAATATGCCTCTAGCACATCATCTTTTATACGCCAAAGAACATTTTGGCTTCCGTAATCTGAATAATTATTGAATAAAGTAAAGAAGACGCTCCCATCTGCTAATTTATATACCTGCTGACTTTTAAAGCTTCCTGATAAAATATCGACAGCAAAAATAGCCGCATTCGCAATTTTTTTGTTATCACTTTGTATAAATGGCTGAATAGCCTTTAACGCCTTATTCCTCAACTTTTCATCATTATAGCTCTCTACTAGTCTATTTATTGCAATATAGATATACTCCTCTTTGTCACTATCTAGAGCTTTTAGAAATTTATCTGCATCATATTTTGTAGCAGGCATTAGTTCCATATCCTCTGCTGATAAATAACGAATATAAAGCTCATTATTTTGATGTTTATAGTAAGCTGCTGCTATTGTGGCAGTAAAAACTGAGCTTACGATCATCATACTTATTACCACAGCAAGCCATTTTTTAGAAAAACTTTTCTTCTTTACTCCATAGTTGGCTGCTTCAATTAACTCTTCCTCTATAAATCCAATTTCACGATATAACTCCTCTTTTTTCATATATATAACCCCTCGCCTTCCAAATAAAATCTTAGTTTCTTACGTGTCCTAAATAAGTTGGACTTAACTTTACTACTACTCATTTGAAAGTGTAAGGAAATATCTTTTATAGAATAGGAATACCAATATCGCTGAATAAATATATTTCTAGATTGTTCATCTAAGGTATATAAAAATTGGCTAATGTATTGAGCAAGCTCTCCCGCTTCATAGGATGTTTCTACCGTATGAGAAGAAGCTAGACATTCTTCCAGCTCTGTGAGAATGACCTCAAACTCATTATTTCTCTTTTTGGCTGTATTATAGCTATGCTTATCAAGTGCAATATTACGTATGATTCTCCCTAAAAAAATAGATAGTTTTCTTGGTATCTGTGGAGGGATTGTATTCCATGCAGCTAGGTAGGCATCATTCTCACATTCTTCAACATCCCTCAAATTTGCCAAGATTCTTCTTGCTATTACTCTACAGTATGCTCCATATTTTTTCCTTGTTTCCAAAATAGCCTGCTGTGAGCGTTGTATATATAAAGCAACTATTTTTTCATCGTCCATTTGCATTTTCTCCTTTTATTTACTCTTACTTATAAAGTAGATAATCCAAACAATTGGTTGCATGTTGTGACAAAAATTCTGCTAATGAAAAAACCGCACTCTTTTAGGTACGGTTCTCCACATTTCAAAATAAATTAGTTAAAAATGTTTGTATTGATGTAGGTAATAGCTGAAAGAATAATCCCTCATATTTAATATCCAGTATACCAGCGACAACAATAACAACGAAAATTAACAATAGAAAGATTTTCTTATTTTTAGAAATCCAATTCAATAGATGCCACTCCTCTGCCATAATAGTAAGCATGTTTAGTATAAGTTGATTGCTATCAAATAGCCTTCTATTCATTGTCTGTCACCTAATTTTATAATGCTACATAAATTAAAATGATACGCTAAAAACGAGAAATATGTAAGAAGGGAATGGGTATGGTTAATTTTAAATCTTTTCGAGGTGTTATCACTCAAATCAGTGATTTTCCTGTTGGGCAAAACGGAGATAAGAACGGTTGTTATAAAATAATGACCTTAGAAGATGGTGCTGGTGGAGTTGTCAATTTTATTATTTCTCCCTCCACCTATTTTGTTAATCGTGAAATTATCACAACTGGTGAATGGGTAACAGGTTATTATGATGGGGATGCACCTGTACCGATGATTTACCCGCCTCAATATCGTGCTTTGATTATTGTTAAAGAAAGCAATTATCATAATGTAAAGGTAGATTTCTTTAATCAACAATTACTGAGTAGTGATGGACAATTACAATTAAACCTTTCTCCTACTACGATTATTTCACTTAAAAATGGGCAGCCTTTTACCAATAGTCCTGCCAATCGAAACCTCATCGTTGTTTATGGCCCTACCACTAGGAGTATTCCTGCTCAAACCACTCCCTATGAAATCATTGTTTGGTGTTAATTTAATCATATTTGAACAACGGCTTAAACCTCACTACGTGAATTTAAGCCGTTGTTGACTGTTATTATTTATTCAGTATCATTTTTCATTTCATGTAATTGTTGTTTAATCTGCTCTAGATATTCTTTATTTTGCTGAACAGTATCCAAATGTTCACCATATTGTTCTGCATTGAAACGTGCATTTTCAGCATGCTTAATCTGATTAAATGCATGTTCGATTGCTATTTCCTCTGGATGTGACTTTGCATGCTTTAATAGACGATCCGCCTTTTGCACAGAGTTACTAAACAATGTGCTAGGATGATCCTGCTTCCAACTTGTATCGGAGTGCTTAGCCAATGTATATATCTTCCCTTCTCAATGTTTTCTTTGCAAAATGCTCTGATAATATGTATGGAAGAAAATAAACACAATATTTCCCAGGTTATAATAAAAGAACTAAGGCACATGCCTTAGTCCTCCCTCAATGTCATGAATAGTTGTCAAATATAAATTAGTGCCATGCAGTCCTCTCACTGACTGGTTGCTTGATACCTGTTTTTCCTTGGGTTTCAGCAAAGTTGTTGATTTGTGCTGAAGCTGATTCAAGCTCAAATTCAGCACCAAACTCCTCACGATGAAGTGTCTGACGCTGTTGATTTGTTTTATTTGCACTTTTCGTACCATTTGATTTGTTACGATTTGTATTCATATTTGACATAACCATCCTTCATCGATTATTTGAAAAGCTTTAAAACCTTGTATATGTTTTATGAACTTTTCATTCTAAAGTTTGTCCAAGCAGTAAAAAAGAATGTGCATTAATTATTTTTTAGCTAAGTATAGAGTTGAGGCTTTTCAATTTTTGATTGCTAGTAAGTCGCTTGCAATCTTATTTTCTTTCTGACTATAATACTTGTATACAAGTATACTCAAAATAAAAAAGGTGATAGTATGAGCGAATATAATGATTATCTATATCCACAAAAGTGGCTTTCTAAGGCTTCAACAGGCGATCGTGTAGCATATGAACTTAGAATGCGTATTATTTCAGGTTTAATTGAAAGCGGTACCATTCTTTCAGAAAACAAACTAGCAGCTGATTTTGAAGTAAGTCGTTCACCCATTCGTGAAGCCTTAAGAATATTAGCTTCTGAAAATATCATTCGATTGGAAAAAATGGGTGCTGTTGTCATTGGTTTATCGGAAAAAGAGATTGAAGAAATTTATGATGTTCGATTGCTGATTGAAACTTTTGTGTTTGAACGTCTCATAAAAATGGATACAACTAACTTAGCACTAGAACTTAGCAAAACATTAGAAATGATGAAGGTTGCCATTAAGTATAACGATGCAGACGAATTTTCTTATCAGGATGTTATGTTCCATGAGACAATTATTCGCTCCATCGGACATTCCTATATCACCATGATTTGGAATAATTTAAAGCCAGTAATGGAAGGCTTGATTTTGCTGTCTATGCGCATGCGCTTTAAAGAGAAATATGAGGATTTTACTCGTATTGTGAAAAATCATGAACTCTATATTGATGCTATTAGAGCCAAAGATCGAGAGCTTATGATTAAGTCCTTACATGAAAATTTTGATGATGTTCAAGGTAAAGTAGAAGATTTATGGCGGTCACAGCAGATGCTATCTAAAGGGGTTGAGCCACAAAATGACTAACTATATGTTAGGTGTTGATATAGGGACTACTAGCACTAAGGCCGTATTATTTAGTGAACATGGGAAGGTTATTCAACAAGAAAATATTGGGTATCCATTATATACACCGGATATTTCAACAGCAGAACAAAATCCAGAAGAAATCTTTCAAGCTGTACTACAAGCCATTACCAGCATTATGAAAGTCCATTCTGATAAACCATTACTATTTGTTTCCTTTAGTAGTGCTATGCATAGTGTGATCGCTATGGACGAAAATGATCAACCGTTAACACCTGTCATCACTTGGGCGGATAATCGTAGTGAAGCATGGGCACATAAAATTAAAGCTGACTGGAATGGTCATGAAATTTATAAAAGAACAGGTACACCTATTCATCCAATGTCACCACTAAGCAAAATTACTTGGCTTGTGCATGAACATCCTGAAATCGCGCGCAAAACAAAGAAATATATCGGTATTAAAGAATACATTTTTAAAAAGTTTTTTGATCAATATGTCGTCGATTATTCATTAGCTTCGTGTATGGGTATGATGAATCTCCATACCTTAGATTGGGACGAAGAAGCATTAGCTGTTGCAGGAATTACGAAAGCACAATTATCAACACTCGTACCAACAACTCAACTATTTTTGAATTGCAATGACCTTTTAGCTAAACAAATTGGTATTGACCGACAAACACCTTTTGTCATTGGCGCAAGTGATGGCGTGCTCTCTAATCTAGGTGTGAACGCCATTCGAGAAGGCGAAATTGCTATCACTATTGGGACAAGCGGTGCTATCCGTACCATAATTGATAAGCCCAAGACAGATGTAAAGGGTAGAATTTTTTGCTATGCCCTAACAGAAAACCATTGGGTCATTGGTGGACCCGTAAACAACGGTGGCATGGTATTGCGCTGGATTCGCGATGAGTTTGCCTCTTCTGAGATTGAAACAGCTAAAAGACTAGGTATTGATCCATATGAAGTGTTAACGAAGATTGCTGAACGTGTTAGACCTGGTGCTGATGGACTGCTTTTCCATCCCTATCTATCAGGTGAACGTGCGCCATTATGGAATCCAGATGTGCGCGGTTCATTTTTTGGTTTAACCATGTCTCATAAAAAGGAACATATGATACGAGCTGCCCTAGAAGGGGTTATCTACAATTTATATACTGTCTATTTAGCATTACTGGAATGTATGGAAAGCCCTGTCACTCGTATTCAAGCAACAGGTGGGTTTTCACGCTCTGAGATTTGGAGACAAATGATGGCGGATATTTTTGAATCCGAAGTGGTAGTACCTGAAAGCTATGAAAGCTCCTGTCTAGGCGCTTGTATTTTAGGCTTATATGCTACAGGAAAAATTGATTCCTTTGACGTTGTCGCTGATATGGTTGGTGACACTTATAAACATACGCCAATTGAAGAGGCGGCCAAAGAATATAGACAGCTACTCCCAATTTTCATTCGTTTATCTAGAGTATTAGCAGACGACTATTCGTCAATTGCTCAGTATCAAAGGAGCTTAATTAAGCCCAACTAAAGAGGAGGAGAATACATGCCATTAGTTATTGTAGGTATTGGTATTATCGCGCTGTTAATTTTAATAATGGGCTTTAAATTAAATACGTTTATTTCATTAATCATTGTTTCATTCGGTGTGGCATTAGCTCTTGGGATGCCTTTAGATGGCATCGTAAAAACGATTGAAGCAGGGTTAGGTGGAACATTAGGCCACTTGGCATTAATATTTGGTCTTGGTGCGATGCTAGGAAAATTAATTGCCGATTCTGGGGGTGCACAGCGTATTGCCATGACCCTTGTGAATAAGTTTGGAGAAAAGAACATTCAATGGGCAGTTGTAGCAGCATCCTTTATTATCGGTATCGCACTGTTCTTTGAAGTAGGTCTTGTGCTATTAATCCCAATTGTCTTCGCTATTTCAAGACAATTAAAGGTTTCTATTTTATATTTGGGAATTCCAATGACCGCAGCCTTATCTGTCACACATGGATTTTTGCCACCACACCCAGGGCCAACCGTTATCGCTGGTGAATTTGGGGCAAATATTGGTGAGGTGTTGCTTTACGGCTTTATCATCGCCATTCCGACTGTTATTTTAGCAGGGCCTTTATTTACAAAATTAGCGGAAAGGTTAGTGCCTGAATCATTCAACAAAACTGGAAATATCGCCTCCCTAGGTGAACAAAAAACATTTGAATTAGAGGACACACCGAGTTTTGGAATAAGTGTTTTCACTGCACTATTACCCGTTATTTTGATGTCCATTGCTACTATTATTACACTGTTGCAAAAAACAATTGGCTTTGAGGATAATGGCTTCTTAGCAGGTATCCGCTTCATCGGTGAAGCAGGTACATCCATGTTAATTTCCTTATTAGTTGCTGTCTATACAATGGGTATTGCAAGGAAAATTCCTATTAAGCAAGTAATGGAATCATGTACGACAGCAATCTCACATATTGGTATGATGCTCTTAATTATTGGGGGCGGTGGCGCCTTTAAACAAGTATTAATTGATGGTGGTGTTGGTGATTATGTAGCTGAACTCTTCAATGGAACTACCTTATCGCCAATTTTACTAGCATGGATTATTGCCGCTATTTTACGTATTTCATTAGGGTCAGCTACAGTTGCTGCTTTAACAACAGCTGGGCTAGTCATCCCAATGTTAGGTCAAAGTGATGTGAATCTTGCTTTAGTCGTACTGGCAACAGGTGCAGGAAGCTTAATTGCTTCACATGTCAATGATGCTGGTTTCTGGATGTTTAAGGAGTATTTTGGATTAAGCATGAAGGAAACATTTGCTACATGGACCTTGCTAGAAACAATTGTATCTGTGGCTGGCTTAGGATTTATTTTATTACTTAGTTTATTTGTTTAAAAAATGTTTAAAAAGGAGCAAGTACAATGTTAAACACAATTGGCGTTATTGGATTAGGTGTTATGGGCAGTAATATTGCTTTAAACATGGCTAATAAGGGCGAGCAAGTAGCCGTTTATAATTACACACGGGATTTAACCGACAAACTTCTACAAAAAGTCGAAGGACAAGCGCTTTCTCCCTACTATGAAATAGAAGAGTTTGTACAAGCTTTAGAAAAACCAAGAAAGATCTTTTTGATGGTGACAGCTGGTAATGCCATAGATTCAGTTATTCAGTCAATAGTGCCTTTCCTTGAAAAGGGCGATGTCATTATGGATGGCGGCAATTCTCATTATAAAGATACAGAGCGAAGATACGATGAACTTAAAGCTTTAGGAATCGGGTATTTAGGGATTGGTATTTCTGGTGGTGAAGTTGGAGCATTGACAGGCCCATCTATCATGCCTGGTGGTGATCAAGAGGTCTATAACAAAGTAGCACCTATACTGACAAAGATTGCAGCGCAGGTAAATGATACACCATGCTGTACGTATATTGGTCCTAAGGGCGCAGGTCACTTCGTTAAAATGGTACACAATGGAATCGAGTATGCAGATATGCAACTCATTGCAGAAGCCTATACGTTTTTAAGAAAAAATATAGGATTATCCGTTGAGGAAATTGCTACTATTTTTGAAACATGGAATCAGGGCGAATTGAAAAGCTATTTAATTGAAATAACAGCTGAAATCTTAAGGAAAAAAGATGAGGTAACAGGATTACCACTAATTGATATGATTCTAGATAAAGCTGGTCAAAAAGGTACTGGGAAATGGACAAGCCTGCAATCCATAGATAATGGTATTCCTACATCAATTATTACGGAGGCCTTATTCGCTCGTTATATTTCATCATTAAAAGAAGAACGAATTCGAGCAGAGGCAATACTATCTGGACCAAATTACAATCAGCAAAATCTAGAGAAAGATGTCTGGATTGAATACGTTCGCCAAGCCCTCTATATGGGGAAAATATGTGCTTATGCGCAAGGATTTACACAATATAAAATGACATCTGAGCTTTATGAATGGAATTTACCATTAAAAGATATTGCATTAATTTTCCGTAGTGGTTGTATTATTAGAGCAGAATTTTTAAATGTTATTAGTGAAGCCTATCAAAAGCAACCTTCACTAGATAATTTATTAATTGATCCATACTTTGCAGAAAAGACGATGGACTATCAAAATGGATTAAGAAAAATAGTTTGTGAAAGCATCCAAGCAGGAAGTGCGTTCCCATGCTTAAGTGCTTCTCTCACATATTACGATAGTTATCGAACAGGTTCATCTAATGCTAATATGTTACAGGCACAACGTGATTATTTTGGTGCGCATACGTATGAACGAGTTGATGTAGAAGGAGTTTTTCATACAAATTGGTAAGTAAAAAGCTAAAATATACATCATTCCCTCAATGATTGTATATTTTAGCTTTTTTATTCTAGATAAACATGTACTCGATTACGTCCTGCTTGTTTTGCCGCATACAGTGCTTTATCCGCATTGTTTAAAAGCTGATACAGTGTCTCTTGTCCCTTTGTACCTTCAGCTACACCACAGCTAATGGTAGCATGAATTGCTCCCTCAGCAGTCATAAGTGGCTGGGAATCTACGCTATTACAGAGCAAATTAGCTAATGCTTGCCCCTCTAATAATGTATAGTCCTTGAGCGCAAGAACAAATTCCTCACCGCCATACCGTGCAAACAGTTCTCCTTTTTTCAACACACTCTGACAAGCCTTTACGACATGAACTAGTAATTGATCACCGATAGCATGCCCATACGTATCATTGACGTTTTTAAAATGATCGATGTCCATTAAAATAACAGTAAAAGTCGTTGATGATTCTCTTGCCTCGCTGTAAACTTGATTACATTGTTGAAAAAAAGCTCGGCGATTATAAATTTGTGTAAGTTCATCATAAAAGGCCAGTTGCTCTAACTGTCTTTGTAGCTCCTTTAATTCTGTTATATCAGTGAAAATGAGTAATAGCCCCTTTCCATGATTAACATGTTGCAGCTCTGTAACGCGCACTTGATAAGTATGAGCAGAAAGCACAATCTCGATGTCTTGCGTATTCACCGCTGCCTCTAATGTAAATGGCATCGTTTGCCCAGTTACTTCAAGCCATGCTTTCCTAATATCCCTACCGATCATGGATCTGGTTAGCTGTGGAAGCACCTTGCTGCAGGCTTGGTTTAACTCTATTAATCGGGCAGATTCATCTAACACAATAACCCCATCATTGATACTATGAAATATTGCATCCTTGGCAACAGGCATCACCCTAAATAACCGGGAGGAATTAATAGACCATAAATACAAAAATGACGAAGCCCATAATACCATTGGAACAGGATCAACTCCTTGAGGTGTTAAGCCCAATAAATAGATGAATGCTGTTATCATAGGAATAAGTTGACCACACATTAAGGCAATTAATTGTTGCCGATAGGACTTAGTAGTCTCTTTCCAATGGATTAATACTAATAAAAAAGATACGAACATACAGCCAAAAGTAAATATGCCATGAATGATATACCATATGCCAATTTCCTGATGCACATAAGGTGCCCCTAATACAGGATCTATTTCAAAAACTCTATAATGAAAATGGTGTATATCATTTGTAGCAACCATGATTAAGCTAATAAAAGGAATGGCAAGAAGAGCCATTATCTTTTTCCTTGTCAGATGAAAGCCCAGGTATTGCATGATAAACAATAACCCGAGAGGCGTTGAAAAAGCCATACCTACATATTGGATGGCTGTCCAAACCTTTATGGTGCTCAATGTTGTAGCGATTAAACCAAAAGCAGAGGCAAAACAATATACTGCGATTAGTGCTGTATAACTAATAAACAATTGAGCAATTTTTGTATAATTGTAGCGTTTTAGAAATACGTATAAACATAAATACAAATTTAGTACACCTGATGTACAGCTAAGAGTAATGAAAGCAGTCAATTGTGAATTCATGTCTATGTACCTCTTTATATTTTTATTTTTAATGTAGCATACATATAAAATTTTGTGGATTTATTTATCGATAAATTTTTTTAAGGAGTAACGAAAATGATCAATAAGGATAACTCAGAAATTATTTTCTTTTCTGATCCAGTTGAAAATCTAACCCACCCCTTTTATAACAAACAAATTGTATTCACAGGCGCCCTTTCTACCATGACACGATCCGAAGCCGCCAAACAAGTAAAAACATATGGAGGGTATTTACAGGGAGCTGTTACACAGCATACTGATTTCGTTGTTCTTGGTAATAAACGTAGGGGTATAAGCGCCAAGCAGCATAAAGCTGAGCAGCTAATTCGTGAGGGACAAGACATTCAAATGTTAATAGAAGATGATTTTTTATGGCTTATTTCGATCCCAAAGAAAGATGATAAGTAAAAAGAGTATGTAAGGTTGTTCTTCCTACATACTCTTTTAATTTTTTACTTTATTGGAACAGCAATAGGCTTTAATTTATATGGCTCTTTTATCGGTTCTAATGCTCCTGTACTATCCTTAATTTTGTATACACCTACTACAGGCGTGATCATAATCGAGGTAGCTTGTTCATCAAATTTGTTTACAACAATACGAGGGAAATTTTCACGCCCTTTGAAATCTGTACTATGACCAGTTCCTCTAAAATGCATGACATTATAATCATTCCCTAAATCATCTGTCACAATATAGTCAATGAGAACTCCTCGCCAAGCTTCATTTTCTTTCTCCACCAAGACTTCTTCGGAAAGATAAAATGTTGTAGCGATAGGTGTTTTCGTTATTTTAAAAGCTTCAATTTTTATATCTTTCCCTTCTGTTTTCATACTATCTTTTTCCACCTTTATTGTTTCACTTTCAAGCTTCTCTAAAGTAAATTCAAATGACCAGTCTCCTGCTACTGAATTATTTACATTATTTAAATCAACAATTTTATCTCCTTGAAAATTAATGTGAACTTCCTCGGGCTTAGAGCCTCTAATGAGTTCAAAAATATACAATACTGCATACTCATTGCTGTTTATCTTTTGAACCAAATAATTTGTTGAATAGCCGTCATATCGATACCTATTACCAAATTCCTCAGCAGTTAATTCACCATTGTCACCATATAAAACTGGCCTTTCTCCTAAATCCTTTTCACTTTTAATAGTGTAAGCAATAGTAATATTTTCGCCATCATATACAGCATCATTAACAGTGACTTCAACTTCATTACTTTCTTGGCTCACTCCGACACTTGTAGAAAACTGATCATAATTGTTAAATACATACCTTTCATCATCAATAAACAATTCGAATAGACTTCCGATAAACGGTAAATTTGCAGCAAATGTAGGAAATGTATAACCAAGTGTCATACTGGATGCAATAAAAAAAGTAGCTGCAACAATAAAATTTTTAATGAAATGCCTTTTCTTTTTGACCATCATGACATTTCTTTTCACTCTCTCTTTTTCAAGCGTGCTCACTTCCATCGGCTCTATATTTATATCAAGATTTAAATCATTAAATTGTTTATATAGCTTTTTCATGTCATACTTCCCCCCAAACGAATTTGCTGTAATCTTTTTCTCCCACGATATAATCGATTATCAATAGCAGCTTTTGTTAAACCACAATGAATAGCAATTTCTTCGTTTTTCATATTTAAAAAGTATTTCATTGTAAAAATATCACGGTCTAACTGCTCTAATTGCGTCATCATGATGAGCACTTCCTCTGTCGTTGTCTTGATTAAGTATTCCTCTTCAGCCGATATTGCGGCTTCACCTGTTTCATTTAGCTCATAAAAATATGGCGTTTTAGACAATCTTCTTTGTTTCGAAATGGCTTTAAACTTTGCTATCGTGCAAATCCATCTTCTAAAATCCTCTTTATCGCCTCTAAATTGTTTAGCATTTTCATAAGCCCCTAAAAATGTATCACTAATACATTCCTCTATTATTTGAGGATCATTATAGGATTTTAGAGCATTATAAATAATCGCTTTGACAATCCCCATATATTCATCAATGACATATTGAAGTGCTTCTTCCCGTTTTTTCTTAAGATGCTTTATAAAATTCTCATCTGTTACCCTCATGCAAACACCCTTTCTTCCACAAACATAAAGGATCCTTTATATATAACATCGTTCAATCTTAAATTTCTTCTCATATTAATCAAAAATATTTATAATTTCAATTTTTTAACAAATATAAAAGGCCAAATCTCAATTGATTTAGCCTTTTTAATGTTTATATTAACTTTTAGATTTTAACCAATAGCATTGGGACGCAAGCTACTTGTTTACCTTTGGTGCTGGATAATCAAAGCCCTTTGTATCCACCTCTACCTTTTTCATCTGCTGATCTTCGAGTGGTTTATCTGTAGCATCTCGCTCTGCTCCAACAATGGCATCAACTGTTTCCATACCTGCAATCACCTTGCCAAAAGCAGCATATTCCCCATCAAGATGTGAGGCCTTCTTTACCATAATGAAAAATTGTGAGCCTGCTGAGTTTGGATCATTCGAACGAGCCATTGAAATAACACCACGTTCATGCTTCATATTATTTTCAAATCCATTTGAGGTAAACTCACCATCAATCGAATAATCAGGCCCTCCAGTACCATTTCCTTTCGGATCTCCACCCTGAATCATAAAATCAGGAATAACTCGATGGAAAATAAGACCATCATAGAATCCATCTTTTACTAAAGCAATAAAGTTAGCTACTGTATTTGGTGCTACAGTAGGCTCCAATTCAATAACAATTTTTTCATCATTGCTCATCGTAATCGTCACAATTGGATTTTCCTTCACTTTTGACGCGTAATCCATTGTTTCTTGTGTTTCTTTAGCTGTTTTTCCCTCAGTTTTCTCACTATCCTTAGCTGTACCACAGCCTGTCAAAACAACAATAATGGCTAGCAGAGATAGCATAAAAAACAAACCTTTATTACGTACGAACATATCCTTTTCAACTCCTCTTGTTAAGCATCAATTCATTATAAAACTATCTAAACTGTAGGACAAATCCAAGAGAGACAATGACAGGAATATCCTGTCATTGTCTCTCTTTTTATTTCTACTATATTAAATTCGTATGTTACAACATTACATTATTTCCTGACTATTAATTCACATTCAATAAATCATAATTCCCTTGTCTAATACAGATTGATTTTGTACCTGATTCCCTAAAATATATAGTTTTTTTAAGTTAGGCAAATTTACTAAGGGTTCTACATTTGAAATGGCATTATTTTCTAAATGAAGCACCTCTATTTGTTGCCAATTTCCCAAGAAATTTAACGATTGTAGTGAACTATCTTGTAAAGTGAATGAACGTAAATTTGTAAAGCCAGCAAAATAAGGCATGATCTTATCTACTTCTTGCACCCATTCCCCATTACCAATTTGAATGGAGACATCATTTAAAATTAAATGCTCTAGCACGTTGTTTGTAAATGGCTTACTATTCACCTGAAAATTACATTCATGACAGTTTAACATTTTTACATGCTGTAAATTGAATAATTCATTGGTTTCATAAAAGAGAGTCTCATTTAAATTGATTGTTTGCAAATGAGGTAGGTCATTTAATGAACGAATACCTTTAAGAGTTCCATACTCCCTGACTGTAAGCTGTTCTAGCTGTGGGTATTTCAGTAGTTCTGAACCATTCAATTGCGAATCCGATCCACTTATAGAAACCGTCAAATCTCTTAAAGCGGGTGCTTCTAGCTTTGGTAAAAATGAACTCTTCAGCTCTGCTTTTTTCAAATGGGGCGCTACAATCGATGAAATATCACCATGATAACCAGTTAAGGATAACTCCGTCAATGACGTTAGACTGTTTACCATATCCAACAATTCCACTTGACCAGGAGAAGCTAAACGTAGCTTTGTTAAAGATGACATATTTCTAAGTCTATCTAAATTGATTATATTCATGTTTTCAAGATCTAAAGATTGTAGTTTAGGCATGTTTTGTATAAAATCAAGCGTTTTTAAATTTCTTACTGACGTAAGCTTCAATTCTTGTAATTGAGTCAATGAGTAAAGTGGGCTAAAATCCGTAGCTTCACTAATGTCTATTGCTAACGATTCTAGATTAGTTAGTGTAGACAGCCACTTTAAATCATTGATCGATTTTAAGGACAGTGATTTCAGCGATAATTTGTTTAGAATCTGGAAATCTGTTACCTCTTCAGTCACATAAGATAGTTCAAGCGATTGAAGATTAGGGAACTGTAATAATAAAGCCAGTTCATCATTACTTCTTATTTGGATAGAAAGCTCTTTAACATTTGATTTTTCACTAAAATATCCCGCAATTTTACTAAATGATTCATTAAAGCTACCAGTATAACTTTTTAAGTTTTCAAGATGTTGGAAACTTACTTTCTCACTTTGTGATATTTCATAATCATTCATGAGCTTTAAAACCGTTAAGCCAGTAAAGGCCTCAAAGTCCTTTTGTTCAATTTCTTGCGTATTTAATAATTTATCCATAATGATATAAGTAGAAATTTTAGCTTCCTTATTTGTAAAAGGATCCTCTAGACTATAATCAAAATGCCATTGATCGTCAGAATAGTAGGCAGCCAAATATCGAATACTTGCAATCTCTTCTTTTGTTGGCATCGTCCCACCTTTATCAAAAATATCTTTTAAAAAGAATAGAAGAACTTCACTTTCAGGCATTGTTCGAACGGATAGTTCTTCACGGTTTCCATCCTCTGTTTGATTACTACTTAAAAGAAAATACCCAAGGAATAGACATATCATGACAATTGGTATCATAAAGAGCAGCTTTAAATTTGTTTTTGGACGGGATGTTGTATTAGGAGAAGCTGTTCCATAATAATTATTAATTGTTTGATCTACATAATAAATTTTATTCTCTTTCAACATGATTTCCGTGTCACAAAAAGGACATTTGAATGTTTGCTCTTCTTTATATTCAATTTTTCCATTACAATTTGGACAATTTAATTTAATAAATTCCACTGGCAGCCCCCCAGCACTATTTTTCCATTAAGCTTAGTTGTCTAAAAAATAAATGTCAATATTTACGAAATATAGACAAGCAATCTAAAACTAAATTTTAACTATCTAGCCGATAAATACTTAACTAGATTTACAATAATCCTATACTTGGGTTATGAAAGTTTGCCCAGGCTATATCACTGTTAATGCACCTAACCATTCTATAGGCTACTGGCTTAAAACCGCACTTAGGCCAAAAAGTTGATGCAGCAAGATTAGTAATTCGCCAATCTGTAATGATATTCTCATAGCCCGCCTCTTTCATCCTTCTACAGCCTTCATTCATCAGCTTTTTTCCCACACCTCTTCCCATTTGAGAAGAGTAAGTACCTGCAATCGTTAACTCTATTGCATGCTCAGGTGTCATCAAATCTGAATGGATAGGATAATATTTTTGAAATCCTAATTCCTGCCCATCCACTACTGCAACGAAACATGTATCATTATTCTCCTCTACTATACTTTTATATGAGTCTTTTATGCTCATGACAACCTCAGGGAATACAGGCTCAAATGTAGGTGTGGAATTTTGATACGATTGAATGATCCTAGACATTTTCCCCAACATCTCACTATCCATTTTATTTGCAACCCTAATCTCTGCATTACATCTATTTTCAAATGGTTTATAATCCCTAATGTTCATAACCCCATGTACTTGCTGTATAGAAAAGCTTAATCGTTGGTAGGCATCATAGTAAGCCTCATTTCCAAGAGGGATTATCGTGTAATGCATAAAACAACCTTGCTCTAGCCATACCACTGAAACCTCTGCATATAATTTTCTTATAAGCTCAGCGCATTGATCCTTTCTGATTGCCAATCCCTCATATGGTACCCATACATGTCTGCCTCTTAGAGAGTCATTCTTGATGACGCCGATTAAATATCCTACTAGATCATCTTTAATAAATGCTCCAATTCCCTTAATATTATTATGAGCAAATAAGTTTTTAAGCGTATTTGTTATATGTTCAGCATTAAGACAGCTGTTGTTTAGAAATGGATATACTTCACCTTCAAGGCTCTGTCTATTTACGAGTAATTCAGCCATTGTAGGTATATCATTCATACCAATTGTTTTATACTCATATTTTGCCATTTCAACACTCCCCCTAAATTTCTACATTATATTACATATTATATCATTATGGATAATACAGTATTTTGTTGGATATTTTTGATTACTTTCTAATCTAAAAGAACCTAAGTCTAATTACAAGGATGCATTTCTCTCCTTAAGCTAAGCCGATTAACTATGTAGAAATAAAGTAAATATGATATCTTTTTGCAAGGTAGTATTTTGGAAAGAGAGGATTTTTAGCAATGAATCAAAAAAATTTCTGGCTAGATTTACCACGGCCATTCTTCATTTTAGCTCCAATGGAGGATGTGACAGATGTTGTATTTCGTCATGTCATTCAGGAAGCTGGGAGACCCGATGTATATTTTACAGAATTCACCAATACGACGAGCTATTGTCATCCAGATGGATTAGATAATGTACGAAACCGCTTAGCTTTCACAGAAGATGAACAGCCTATTGTTGCACATATTTGGGGGGACAACCCTGAACATTTTCGTAAAATGAGTATTGGTATGAAGGAATTAGGCTTTAAGGGAATTGATATTAATATGGGTTGCCCAGTTGATAATGTAGCAGAAAGAGGTAAAGGAGCTGGATTAATTCTTCATCCTGAACTAGCCGCAGATATTATTCAAGCAGCCAAAGCAGGAGGCTTACCCGTTAGTGTCAAAACAAGACTTGGCTTTACGGATGTAACAGAATGGCGTGAGTGGCTTACACATATTTTAAAACAGGATATCGCCAATCTTTCTATTCATCTCCGTACACGGGAAGAGATGAGCAAGGTCGCTGCACATTGGGAATTAATTGGAGATATCAAAAAACTACGTGATGAAGTTGCTCCCCACACATTACTGACGATCAACGGTGATATTCCTGATCGTTTAACAGGTCTAAAACTAGTTGAGCAATACGGTATCGATGGTGTAATGATTGGTCGCGGTGTGTTTTCAAACCCATTTGCCTTTGAAAAAGAACCTAAAGAGCATAGCGCCAAAGAATACCTTAATTTACTATACCTACACCTTAATCTTCATGACCATTATTCCAAGGAATTCGAAACACGTTCATTTAAAGCATTACAACGTTTCTTTAAAATATATATACGTGGCTTCAAAGGGGCTAGTCAATTAAGAGTTCAATTACTGAGTGCAAATTCTACGGATGAAGTCCGTGAATTACTAGCTGCGTATATTGCCCACGAACAAAAGGAGTAACCTTTAATAAGTTGTGACAAAAAAGAGGAGACTGGCTATCGCCAATCTCCGTTTTATTTGCTTTTACTTGTAATCATTTATTGGGCCTTTATCCATTAGAACTTCTACCATATTAGAAGAGCCCATCTTCAGCTTAGGTCTACGTTCTGAATTCGGTTCACTATAAAGCTCTAATGGGTTGATAATCACACCATCTGGAGTATTATGAAGTATTCCAGGCACACAGGAATAAATTCTATCATTATTATTAGCATTTTTAGCAAAAATAGTAACGGAGGTTCCATTATGATTATCTATACTCATGGACACCTTATATCTGTAGAATGAACCTGTGCCATTTGATTGGGCGGAATAAACCACAGGAACAACAGCTAAAACATTATTATTTAATCTCAATTTGATTACTTCAGTTTTTGTTGAACCAGCATCTCTCCCAACATCCCCCATGTGTTCGACTACCCCATGGTGAAAACTCCTAAGTGGGGGTGTATTTTTCGCCCCAAACATAGCTACATCGATCTGCTGACCATCCTTTGTATAGACTAAAGCATATATATCGTAGTCAGTACCAGTTTTCCATGATACCGTAGCAGTAATTTCAGGCGTTTTATCAATGATAACTGGCTTTTGACCTTTGGTGAGACTGACATTCCCCTTTACCTTTTCAAGATTTATCGATGACAACATGCTTTGTCTATTTGTATTTTCTGGAACATTTCGTGATTGATCAGGTTCTATCAGCATTTGTTTTTTTATAGTTGTTGATTCAGAAAGATTGTTTTGCTCTTCAGGTTCAACCTCAACACCATAATTTTTACATAACCCCTCTAACCCAGAATCAAATCCGCGCCATATAGATCTCACCTTTGTCTGACTATTTCTTAGATATAATTCTAATACTACGATTCCATTTTCATTTGCAAAATTAGCTGGTGCTAAATTGATAACATTATTATCAGTACGTATTTCTGCCTTTAAATTTTTCACATTTGAAAAACCTCGGCTATTATCTTCTGTAAGTGTTATTGCTATTTTAGTAATACCTTCAGGGATTTTACTCATGTCAAAATTCATTTTATGTATTTTTATATTCCCTACATTCTCAGATGGTATCAGGGTAGCTGCACCAGATAAGCTAGTTGGTTGATTATAAAATATAATGCCGCTATCTCCTTGTACCTTATTTGCATCCGTTAAAAGGAATGCAGTTAACGAAATATCAATCGAATTAGACATTTCGTAGCTAATAGTAACACTACCTTTTTGGGAACTTATAACTGTATTTGCTCCCATCTGAAGGAATTGAATCATGTGAATCCCCCTTTTCCCCTTATTATTTATACATACAAAATAGATAAAATTTTAAAGTTACTCTTCCAATAAAAAATTCGAGTAATATTTACAAAATCCTTCTTTAGAGGAAAATAGTCGGAAACAAACACTGGCATATCGTAAAACTAATCTAATTTCTCATAAAAACATTTTATGATATGATGTTTAAATTGTGTGTCTACTAATTAACACAGTTACATTCATCAAAGAAAGAGGTATTTATGGATCATACACAGTTATCCAAGCGACATTGGTTACTTATCTTAACACTTGCATTATTAACATTTGTTCTGGGGACAAGCGAATTTGTTATTGTCGGGATTTTAACTGATATTTCTTCAAGCCTTCATATGACAAATGCAAAAGCAGGCACACTCGTTTCTGCGTTCGCCATCACATTTGCCATCGCTACACCACTCGTCATGTCAGCAACAAGCCATTTTCCAAAGCGTAAATGGATGTTGTTTTTGATAGGTTCCTTCATTGCCTTAAATGCTCTGTGTGTAATTTCAACGAGCTATATTATGCTCCTTATACTTCGGGTTATGACCGCGATTGTAACAGGTGTATTGATCTCTCTAGCCATGATTGTTGCAAGCGAAACCATGCCAATTAATAAACGCAGCCTTGCTATATCATTTGTTTTCGGTGGTTTTACACTGGCAAACGTAGTGGGAGTACCCATTGGAATTGTAATCGCTGAATGGTACGGCTGGAATGCCACTTTTATGTTAACCACTCTTCTCGGAGGATTGGCGTTTGCGGCATCTTTTTTTGTCTTACCTACTCGACTCAGCCAAGTACGAAGCTCAATACGGGATCAATTTTCTTTAATGATTCAGCCTCGAATTTTAATTGCCTTTTTCATTCCTGCTCTCGGGTTTGGTGCAACCTATGCAGTCTTTACGTACCTTGTTCCTATTTTAAAGGGAATGGGTGCACCAAATAATTCTATAAGTTTAATCTTATTCGGCTACGGCTTTCTTTCGATTTTCAGCAACATTCTTGCTGGTAGAATTGCCAGTCACAATGCCATCGGCCGACTTCGGTTTGTCTTTCTCGCACAAGCTATTGTATTGACAAGCTTATTTTGGACAACAAACCATTTTATTTTAGGATTAGCGAACATCGGACTAATGTCACTAATGGCCATCCTCTTAACAACATCTACTCAACTTTATTTAATAGATTTGGCCGAAATTTACAAACCAGATGCTAAAGGACTCGCGGCTTCTCTTATGCCAGTGGCAAGTAACGTAGGCATCGCTTTTGGGTCTGCATTAGGCGGCATTGTATATCATCAAGGAAATTTGATGAATGTCACATGGGTTGCTGGTATAGTTGCCGTCGGTGCAAGTCTACTAACTTTCTTTAGTTATCATTTAGACCTTAAACAAAAGAAAACGGCATAAAAAATGCAATAGGTATCTTAAAAAGAATATAAATCAAACAGACCCATTCGAATAAAACGAATGGGCCTGTTTTTAAAAAGCTTACATGTGATCCGTATCTTCATAATAAGGAAGAATTATTCTGGAATAATATATTTTTCTTTCATTGGACCAACTTTATTTAAAAGAATTGCACCAACCATTTGTATAATTGTCTTCACAATAATTTGCCCCAAAATGGCGGCAGGTACCGCTTCCCATGGCAATATATTGGCACCAAGTGGACTTAAGCCGATTACTACGAAAATTGCAGAATCTAAAAATCCTCCGACAATACCACTGTAGAACACACGCCAAGCCATTGGTAATTTTAATCGAGTATAAATTTCAGTATCGGCCGTTTCAGCGACAACAAATGATAGTGCTGAGGCTACCACAATCAAAAGTGTATCACCTAGTAGGAATGACACCACAGCTGATAAAATTAACGCTGTAATAATAAATAAATACGTCTTTTTTCTACCATATTTATTTTGTACTAGATCCCGAAAAATAAAGGTTGCCCCAATTAAAAGCGTTCCCATTGGGACAATAAACATACCAAAATGTAATGGTGCAAATGCTGCCGTTACCACATTAGCAATAACAATAGATAATAAATAAAATAATATTCTCAAACTATTACTCCTCAAGTAAATTTAATTTTTGTAATGGCACACTATACACCTCTTTTATTTCCCCACACAAGGGCATGTAACTGTGGCAGTACTTTAACATCTCTTAAATCCTCATCCTTCATTACTCTATCAATCAGCGCACGATATTTATCCAATAAATGCATCATTAATTGTGAATTATCAATTGTCGTGAGATTATCATTACCGACTTGAAGATAAAAAGGAATCATTGGATATAGATGGTGAATTTGTTTAGCATAATCGTAATCCTCTTGATTAAAAACGACTATTTTGAGAGATACATGGTGATTGCTGTTTCGATCTTCAAGTTTTTCGAAGATATAAGAGAGCACCGAGTAGTCTGTGGTCATTCCAGAACTAGGTGGCTTTGGTGAAATTGTCAGTTCATCAATCTCATACATCCACTTTTGCCACCTACTCCCCTGTGTTTCTACCCCGATTTTTATGTCATTTTCTTTTAAAATGGCAATAAGCTCTGCTAAATTCGGATTGAGTGCAGGATTGCCGCCTGAAATTGTGACAAATGAAAAACCATTACCTCCAAGCCGCTTCAGCTCAGCCCAAATCTCTTCCGCCGTCATTTGGACAATAAAATGCTTTCCACTGCCATCCCACGTAAACGATGAATCACACCAAGAACAGGAATAATCGCAGCCCGCAGTTCTTACAAACATTGTCTTCTGTCCAACGACCATACCCTCTCCTTGAATCGTTGGCCCAAAAATTTCGATAACAGGTACTTTACTCAACTTCCAGCCACTCCCGTCTAGCTTCTGCATAGCTTGTTGGAGTTTCGTAAAGCCTGATAAACTCTACACGCACACCGTTATATCCTTCATCAAGCAAGGCCTCAGTCAACTTTTCGTATATCCAAACAACAATGTTCTCTGCCGTCGTATTCATGGGTGGAAGCGTTTCATTTAAATAGCGGTGATCCAAATGAATCTCTATTTTTTGTTTCCATATTTCTTTTATATCGCCAAAATCAATTATCAAACCACGTTCATCTGTGTAGCCACTCAGCCCTAATACTACCCGATAGGTATGACCGTGCAGATTTTTACATTTCCCTTCATAATGATGTAGATGATGAGCAGCATCGAAGGTAAATTCTTTGCTTATGAGAACACGCTTTGCATGGTAGTTCAATTGATTTCTTTGAATATCCACATCAATTTTCTGGAGTCTCTCAACGATTTTAAAATCTGACATGCCTTAAGACTCCTTCCTATAACTTAAATACTCATCAAGCCCTTTATTTCGCAATTTACATGCTGGGCATTCACCACAGCCATCTGCTATGACACCGTTATAGCAAGTCAACGTTCTTTGTCGTACAAACTCAAGTGCCCCAAGCTGATCAGCTAATTCCCATGTTTGTGCCTTATTCAGCCACATCAAGGGTGTATCAATCACAAAGGAATCATCCATCGATAAATTTAACGTTACATTTAAGGATTTAATAAAGACATCTCGGCAATCCGGATATCCACTAAAATCAGTTTCACAAACACCTGTTACAATATGCTTTGCCCCTACTTGGCTCGCTAAAACGCCCGCAAATGAAAGAAAAAGGAGATTGCGGCCAGGCACAAAAGTCGATGGGAGCTCACCATTTTCTCCGTCCTTCACCTTTATGTCTTGTCGTGTCAATGCATTCGGAGCAAGTTGATTCAGGAGAGACATATCAAGTATGTGATGCTTGATACCAAGCTTCTCTGTTATCACCTTCGCACAGTCAATTTCAAGACGATGCCTTTGACCATAATCGAAAGTTACTGCCTCAATCTCTTCAAAGCGTTCTTTTGCCCAGAACAAACAAGTTGTGCTGTCCTGACCTCCACTAAATACTACAATTGCTTTTTTCTTTTTCATCTATAAAGACTCCCTTATATCGAAAAAACAGCACTCTAAGAAAAAGTGCTGCTTTCTTCTTAGTTTTTTTAAGAGGGTAGCTAAAAACCTCTTTCTTGCTTCATTTATCGATTATCAATTTTTTCTGGGTTAAGATCGTGGTTCATTAAACGATAATTGGCGATTTCTTCGTATTTCGTTCCTGGCTTCCCATAGTTACACCATGGATCAATCGAGATACCCCCACGTGGAGTAAATTTCCCCCAAACCTCTATATATCTTGGATCAAGTAGTGCAATTAAATCGTTCATAATGATATTCACGCAATCTTCATGAAAATCGCCGTGATTTCTAAAACTGAATAAATACAACTTTAGAGATTTACTTTCAACAATTTTTTTATCTGGGATATATGAAATGTACATCGTTGCAAAATCCGGCTGATTTGTAAGCGGACATAAACTAGTAAACTCTGGGCAATTAAACTTAACAAAATAATCTCGATTAGCATGAAGATTATCCACTGCCTCTAATACCTCAGGTGCATAATCATAGGAATACTTTGTACCTTGATTACCTAATAGGGTTAAATCCTTTAATCCTTCTTCATGACTTCTGCCAGACATAAAAAAACCTCCTTGTAAAATGTTTCCCAACACTTTTCAAGAGAGGCATCACCAATCATTCTATTTAAAACATAAGTAAACAGATAAAAAAAAGCCACGTCCGATATGGACATGGCATATTGTCATGTTTCCATAGTTTTTTATAGAGGGTATCAGCTATGAACCTCTCCCGTTCTAGTCCGGGCATTCTTTTCTTCCATATCGTACAAAAAATAATACAGAACGTCAAATGGATTTTTTATAAAACTCTTAAATGATAAAAAGTATGAATTACTGTAAGTCAATACTCATTTGAAAGTTCTACTTTTTTATTAAATTACTAGGAAAATAGAATTAATTCATTTTTGACAAAGTAATACTAATTATCAATATTTTGAGTTTTTTTAATATTCCGATATTCGAATTATCTCACCTGTGATAAATTGGAAATATCACACTAAACTGAAAAGTGCGATAATTATGAGTGGAGGGAGAAATGAGATTTGAAAAAGTTTAAGTTTACGAAGTTTTTAAGTAGTATGATAGCTTTCGTTATGGTGCTTTTTCTATTGGTTCCATTATCGAGTGCTAATGCTGAAGATTCGAAACCATTCAAGCAGGATAGCCAAAGTGAAAGTATACTTCAATTAAAGGCGGCTATCGCTGAACAGCTAAGCTTGTCTAAAGATGGTCCAACTCTTCACGAAAGCTTACAAAATGTATCAGGCAATCAAGAAGTTGCAGTCATCGTACATTTATCTGAAAAGCCTGTGGCACTAGAGCAAGGAATGAGCCAAGTGAAAGGCCAAAAGTTCTCTAATGCGCGAGCAAATGAAGTTCGGTCAAATGTAAAATCTCAACAAGCACAGGTTAAAAAAGAATTAGCTACTAAAAATGTTCAAATGACTCAAGGCTACACATTTGATACTGTTTTAAACGGTTTTGCAGCAACTGTGAAAGCAAATGATCTCCCAAAGCTGCTTTCAATAGAAGGAATAACATTAATTGAACCTGATGCAATTGTTTACGCATCAGAAGATAAGACAATGAAATCATCAGAACTGATTAAGGAAGATCAATTAGAGGCTCAAATGAATACAAGTATTTCTTTCCTCGGCATCGAACAGCTTTGGAATGAAGGAATTGAAGGACAAGGTATAAAGGTAGCAGTATTAGATACTGGTATTGATGCAGATCACCCCGAGTTCGCTGGAATTTATAAAGGTGGGAAAAACTTTATTCCAAATTCATCAACTTACACAAAGCCTCGGGCAGATGACGATGCATCGGAAACATTGCCTTCTGAGCGTCCTGCTGGAACACCTGAATTTAATGAAAAGGGAAGCTCGTTCTATACTTCTCACGGTACCCATGTTGCTGGAACCATTGCAGCAATTGGAGCTAACAATTTCGGCATTAAAGGAATTGCTCCAAAAGTAGACCTTTATGCTTACCGTGTTCTTGGTGCATATGGAAGTGGGGCTACATCTGGTATTGTTAAAGCAATTGAAACGGCTGTAACAGAAAAAATGGACATAATCAACCTTTCTCTTGGTGGGGGGGCTAACTCTGAAACGGACGCAGGTTCATTTGCTATTAATAATGCAATGATGGCTGGAACAATCGGAGTAATTGCAACAGGGAACTCCGGCCCAAATCGAGGAACAATGGGCACGCCTGCAACCGCTCGTTTAGGAATTGCTGTTGGTAACACAACAAATCCTGAAACAATGTATAACGGTGAAGTGAATGTTACAGTTGGTGACTACAACTTAACAAAACAGCTCCCATTAATGGGCACAACTTTTGGAAGGGATTTAGCAACACAGCTTCAAGGAGAATTTGACCTAGTTGCTATTCCTGGAAACGGAGAAGTAAAAGACTATGAGGGAATCGATGTAAAAGGTAAAGTGGCATTGATCTCTCGTGGCAGCATCGCATTTGTTGATAAAATTGCGAACGCAAAGGCAAATGGAGCAGTCGCCACAATTATTCATAACTTTGCTGGTGGAACAAATGCACCTAATATTTCAGGTACATTCCTGGGTGATTCCTTTGCTTTTCTACCAACATTTGATATGTCCCAAACGGATGGTAATGCAATTCGTGCTGCATTAGTCGGTGGTGCTGGAAGAGTCAGCTTTAGTCAATTTACTTCCACAAAAACACTGGGGGATGAAGTAAACGATTCAAGTTCCCGTGGACCATCTACGCCAAACTTTGATATTAAACCAGATGTAAGTGCACCTGGAACAAATATTATGTCAACGATTCCAATGTATAAAAAGGATTTCCCTGATGCAGATTATGCAGAGGCATATGATCGTAAAACAGGAACTTCTATGGCAACACCGCATATTACAGGTATTGTTGCATTACTTAAACAAGCAAATCCTGATTGGAATGCGTTCGACATAAAAGTGGCGCTTTCTAATACAGCAAAGGTTTTAGATAAAACAAAATATGATGTGTTCTCTCAAGGTGCAGGTCGTGTAAATGCTTATGCTGCAGCACATCCAGAAATTCTTGCCTATGCATTGGATAGTGCAATTTTAGACGGAACTGGAGCTGTTTCAGAAAACTTAAAAGGGACAGTTACTTTTGGTCCACAATCACTTAAAGACCAGGATATTTCCGTAACGAAACAAGTTTTAGTAAAAGATATAAAGGGGAACGGCGGTAATTATAACGTATCAATTGATGTGACAAAAACATTTGGTGATGCAACTGTAACAGTCGACCAGCCAACATTTAATCTAGTTGGTGAGCAAGTGTTAAATCTTACATTAACGGCTTCACAAGCTACAGCTCCAAACGGCTCGGAAATACTGGGGTATATTCACATCAGCGGTGGTGCTACAGAAATTTCATTGCCATTCGCAGCTGACTTTGGAAGCGAGGCAGTAACTGAAATTAAAGATTTAAAGATTACAGAAACAGACCTCTCCTTTAATGGAGATGGCGTGAAAGATTCAGCTGTACTTTCATTTACATTAACTGGCGATGTAACAACTAACTATATCGAGCTATGGGATATTATGAATCCTCAAGGCGGAGAATATGGAGACGGCTACATCGGTTATCTACATGCAGGTACTGCACTAGGAAAAGGCTCTTATACGCTGAATGTTGCTGGGCAATACAAACCATGGGGAACAGAACCTGCCACAACAATTCCAGATGGTCTCTATACAATTGACTTTACTGGTCTTGCGGCATCAGGGGTAGTTTCCGATTATGTTGGACCAATTATCGTGAAAACGACTAAACCAGAAATTACTGGTTCAGTAGCTGAAGGTGTCGCTACAGGAAAGGTAACAGATAAGTATATCGACTACAATGAAGAGTTATATTTATATGGTTTAAACTACAATTTAAATGATAAATTAAAAGCTTCTTATATTGCGACAGTGAATGGCGAAATACAAGCGCCAGTTCATTTTGAATTAAATCAAGACGGTAGCTTCACATTCCCAGTAACAACCGAAACAAATGCTGTATCAGTAAAAATTGAAGACGCTGCAGGGAATGTTGGTGAAGCATTAATATTTGAAAAAGATGTAGTTGAACCAAAAGTAACACTTTCTGTCAATCCAACTGAGCTAGACCTAACAGTTGGAGAATCTGCACAACTTACGGTAACAGAGACGTCTACTCCTCCAGAAGGTGAAGCAACAGAGGAAGATGTAACTTCAAAAGCTACTTATGTTGTGGGAGATGAAAATGTTGCAACAATAGCAAATGGATTAGTAACTGCTATAGGTGAGGGCACGACTACGATTACTATTTCATATGGTGATCATGAGGTTACGGTAAGTGTTACAGTTAAAGCACCTGTTGTAGAAACACCAATCGTAACACTAGAAATTGACCAAGCTCAGGTTGAAACTAGAATAGGTAAAGAGGTTATGGTTAAGATTACTGAGGTAACTACTTTTGAGGGTAGAACAACAGAAAAAGATGTTACTACGCTTGCAACCTACGAAGTAGCAAATGATAAAATAGCTACTGTAAAAGCAGGGGCTGTAAAAGGTAAAGGTCAAGGTACTACCACAATTACAGCAACGTATGGTGACCACACATTAACATTTGACGTGTCGGTTGAAAAGCCGGGCAATGGCAACGGCAACGGTAATGGTAATGGTAATGGTAATGGTAATAATGAAGTTACCGAGGTTGAGTTATAATTAAAATAAGTACGGTTCCAGTAAAAAGAGAAATTGCGCTTTGCAATTTCTCTTTTTGCTATTTTCACTTACTTATAATAAGGTTGGCTGTACAAGCTTTATCTAGGCATCCAATATTTAATGCAAAACCATAAGAGATTCTAACCCTACCGTTCAGAACCTTTTAGTTTTATTTAAGCATTGTCGCAGTTAAAAATTCCCGTGTTCTCTCCTCTTGCGGATGGTTGAAAAATTGTTCAGGTGTGCCGCGTTCAATAATTTTCCCATCATGCATATAGACAATCCAATCAGCTACTTCTCTTGCGAATCCCATTTCATGGGTAACAACAACCATTGTCATTCCTTCTTCAGCCAAATCTTTCATGGTTGTTAAAACCTCTCCCACGAGCTCAGGATCGAGTGCCGATGTTGGCTCATCAAAAAGCATAATGTCTGGTTCCATCGCAAGTGCTCTAGCAATCGCCACCCGTTGCTTTTGCCCCCCTGATAGTTTACTAGGATAGACATCCGACTTATCCTCCAAACCTACTTTTTTCAGTAATTGCTTTGCTTTGATGATAGCTTTTTCTTTGTCTACACCCTTTACCATAACAGGTGCTTCAATAATATTTTCTAAAACCGTTTTATGTGGGAATAAGTTGAAATTTTGAAACACCATCCCAACCTTTTCTCTAATCTTGTTAAGGTCATCTGTCCTTGGATTGACTTCATTTCCCTCAATTATAATATTGCCGTTATCTTTTCTTTCTAAAAAGTTCAAGCAGCGAAGAAGGGTGCTTTTCCCTGACCCGCTCGATCCTATTAGACAAACAACATCGCTCTCGTAGACTGTCATGTCGATATTTTTCAATACATGTAAGTCTCCAAACGATTTATTCAATTGACTTATTTTAATCATTTCCTTGGTATCCAATCTTTTCAGCTCCTATCTGTCGCTTACTGCTAATTTTAGTTCAGTGCGGTTCACTACAAATGTCATCAATGCTACCAGCAATAAATAGTAGACTGCTACAATGAGTAAGTAGGTCATTTCATCGAAATTATTCGACCCAAGTGTTGTCGCTACATTAAACAGCTCATTCATGGAGATAAATGCGGCTAACGAAGAATCTTTTAAACTGATGATAAATTGATTGCCTAAAGGCGGCAACGCTCTACGGAATGCCTGTGGGAGAATAATCCTTCTTAATGTCATTGTCTTTGTCATTCCCAACGAGCGTCCTGCTTCAAATTGGCCATTATCGACTGACTGAATTGCTCCTCGCAGGATTTCAGAAATATAAGCTCCATTATGTAGCGCTAGAGCAAGTGAAGCAGCCCAAAAATCAGGAAGAAGGAAAATCCCGCTAATTCCGAAGTAGAGGATAAATATTTGAACAATCAGTGGTGTTCCTCGAACCAAATAGACATATATATCTGAAATAAGTTCTAAAATTTTTATATTAGAAATTTTTAATAAGGCAAAGACTAGTCCGATGATGATTCCCAGTAAGATAGAAACCACCGTCAGCTCTAATGTTAAAAGCATAGCTTTAAAGAATACACCTTTTGTTTCGATTAGTATTTGAAAAAAATGCGAAAAACTTGGCAAAGTACTACTTCCTTTCTTTTATAGCATTGGTTTATTCGGATTTTTTGGTAATGTCCTCACCAAAATATTTGATACTGATTTGAGTCAATGTTCCATTTTCCCGAAGTTGTTCCAAAGATTCATTTACTCGCTTCAATAGTTTTGGATTATCCTGAGGCAACACAATCGCTTGTTCACTGCGATTAATTAATTGTTGTCCTTTAATCTTAAAACCTTCCTTTTCAGCAGTTTTTCCTGTAACAAAATCTGTGATTACTGCATCATGACGTCCACTGCTTAAAGCCTTTAATGCTGTAATATCACTGTCATATGTTTTTATGTTATCTGTATACTTGGAAGCTGTATCTGCATAAGTTGATCCTTTTGCAACAGCTACTTCCTTTCCCTTTAAATCTTCAACAGTCCTAATTTTACTATCCGGTCTGGTGAAAATTTTCGGTCCTGAATAATAATAAGGGGTAGAGAAAGAAACATGTTTACTCCGCTGCGGGTTAATCGTGTGACTTGCAACGGCTGCATCCGCTCTTCCCGTTTTCACCCCTTCCACAATCCCTTTGAACTTGATTCGTTTCTGAACCGGCTCAAGGCCCATTTCCTTTGCAATCGCTTCACCAACCTCAATATCAAAACCCGACATTGTAAGATCGTCATTTATATAACTAAATGGCTTAAATTCACCAGAAGTAGCAAAAACAAATTGATTTTTATTGATCAGTTCAGATCCGTCTTCAAGCTTCTGCTTCTCTACACAACCAGATATAAGGCAGACTACGATTGTGCTAAAGATCAATAGTAACTTTTTACTCAACAACATATTGGCTATAACTCCTTTCCCTTTCGTAAATTCCTACAACACCTCTTGCTATATAACTTGCTTATGATAGTTAATACCCAATCTACTCCCAATAAAACAAAAAAGTATCAGGCACTATTAAAAGTGCCTGATACTTTTTCTACAAACTTTGCATTATATAATTATCTTTCAAGTCTTCTCTTTCCTCTAAAAATGCAGCATTTTAGATGTATAGAACTAATAAAACCGCACTTACTTATGGTACGGTTCTCCGTAACTGATGTAAGTGCGATTTTATACAAGTTTGATAGTTACTACTATTAAATTTTCTTCATTACCATTCTTGTCCCTCTACAAATTATTGCAACAGTAATTTGTCATCATTGATATCCAAGTGTTAAAAAAGTATTATTATTGAATTAACTCTATTTTAGAATAGATTTCTATTACTCGAAAAATCAATTAAGTAATCTTTGTTGATACCCTATTTAATCAGCTTCAACGAGAAAACATTCTGCAAATTCTATATGATTTAAATTTTATTTCGCTAATAGTGAATATATATTGAAAACTAGGCTAATTACCTTAAAATTTTTAGGCAACGTACATACAATAATTTGATTAGATTAAAAAGGAGCGAATAAATGTCTATGAACAAACTTAAGTCGAGTAAGGGGCAGTTATGGTAAGCGTCGTTTCCTGTTTTCTATCCGATAATCAGGGGCTACCACTTGAACCAAATTTACCTGGAAGCATCATTTATAAAGAATTAACTTCAGAAAATTCACGTTCTGAAAAATGTGTAGTTCTCCCAGATGGATCCCATGTCAAACTTCAACAAGTAAAGATTCTAATCAGTGGCTTTGTGACTATTGTATTGGATAACGGAACACAACATACAGAACCTTTTTCTGAAACAAAACTAATCGTGCTATGTGCACCTAATGGCACACAAATTACCTGTTCATATACTGATTTTCATTGTTTCTCTCAAACCGTTTATTCTGATGACATCTTCCAAGGACTATTACTTTTTGTGGATTTTTGTTTATCGGTACAATCTTCATTTAACACTGTTATAAATATTACAACTCAATTTTGTAATCCAAGGGAAAATATATCAATTATCAAGACTATTCTTCCAGACCAATACCCTTTAATTTCACTTGATAAAGATCCAAAAACATCTACACCTCAACAAGATGAAAATCTATGTATAAAAGTCCCTAAAGTATATGATTGGGTTACCACACCAATTAAAATTCCACAGATTAATATCCCCTTTTCTTGTGTATACGAAGTAGCGCTCACTACTGGTCCTTGTAATGGGATTGCCGTAGGAGATTTTATTTGTAAACCTTGTACAGGTATGTGTGAAGAGACTTTAATTTGTAGTAATCAAAGTTGTACATTATTTTTAACTAATATTTCTACCGACTGTATGTTTTGCCCTATAGGTGGAATTATTCTCTCATCAGACTTTGTTTGTACTACACCAAGTGGACGTGTACTTAATGTTAATTCAGGTAAGTACTATAACGACATTCAACCAGCGATTAATGACGCTGCACCTGATAATACTCTTATTGTTTTTCCAGGGACCTTTGTTGAAGCTACTCCTATTACTGTAAGTAAGCCGCTAACAATTACAGGTCTTTCCGTACTAAATACAGTTGTTGAGTTTCCAAATCCACCAGTAGAATCGAATCTGTATATAACTGCAGATAATGTAACTATTAAAAATCTTCATTTTATTAGCCCGACCATTACAGCTGCTGATGATGTATCGTTATTGAGAATAGAACATGCTCCTGGAAATGGTCTATATGATAATATTACGTTTGATAACGTAATTATTGAAGGAGGACCAAAGCGTCTCGCCATTATCAATGCTTCAAATCTTTCCATTATTAATTCAACGTTTATTCATACAGGTACTCGTCACGCAATAGAATTAAGAAGCGGAACAGGCACAATGAATATCTCTGGCAACACTTTTTCAGGTGGGCCCAATAGCCAAGACGCTATTATATTTCAGGTTGACACACCTACAGACACTTTTAGCGATGCCACTTATATTATCCAAAATAACAACATGACACGATTTTCTCATTTCGTATTATTTAACCTGGCAGCTAGCCAGAATATCTCTATAAATGTATCCCATAATACTGTTAACCAACTAGATCGACCTGGACCGACCATTACATTTATTCCGCCTACAGATCCCTATACTTTTTCAACAATTACACCTATTCTCATTGAAAATAATCAAATTACAAACCCAAATGCACCTATCGATAATATAGACCCGTTTTCAGTATCAAGTAACCTATCCGTTTATGTAGACTACACCTACACACTTGGGTTGCCGACATCCATCCCAGCAAATGGCCAGATACAAGTCTATAACAACAGTTTTAATGTCGCCTTACCATGGGGATTGGTAGCACCTCTCCCATTTGTTTATGATGTCGTTTTTCCAAGTGATCCAGTTGGTTATAATACAACTTTTGCACCCGGAACCATGTCATTAAGTGCTTTTGATCTTATGGGTAATGTCTCAACAGCTATTGTATGATAGATTCATTAATATAGGCCTTTCAATGAAGGAAAGATTGGTCCTCTTGTTGATATACACTTTCTTTTAAATAGTTTTCTCCGTTGAAAAACCTCACTTACTTATGATAAGGTTCACCGTATCTTTTTGAACCCTAAAACTATTCTTATTAGAAGGGGATTCCTCGGAATCCCCACTGTTATCGACTTTCAAGCCTTCTTGAAAACTAAAATAAATTTCTATTATACGCTTATTTTGAACTTTAATTGAAGTAATTAATTTGCGAATCAATGATTGTTGAGCAGGTTTATTTAATAGTGGTATTACCTTTCCAACTTTCTTGAAAAATTGGCTTATCTCATTAATATTCAATTTAACTGTTTTATTTTGTTGCAAAGATTTCTGCAACTTCAAGATATCATTTTCTATCACTACTATTTCATCGGAGACCTCTTGGATTTTTCTTCTTATGGTAGACTTATAATTGTCATTACCTTCTAGTAGCTCATCGGTTAGTTTACTTTCTCTGTACTTCAATTTGTTTAGTTCATTTTCTTTACGTTTTATACTTACCGCGATTTCCTTAGTTTGCTGACCAGTATTATTTAATGTTCCTAACATTGTCTTCAATATCTCAGGTTCATTAATAGCTGCTTCAAAAATTGTTAAAAATTCTTCTTCAATGTCGTACTTTCTTATAGAATTAGATTTGCAACGTTTATATGTTTGGTACTGATTGCATGTGTAATACTCGTAAACTTTCCCCTTACTCTTAACAATTTGCATTGACATCCCATAACCACAGTCTGGACACCGTAACAGACCACTTAATAAATGATTTCCATTGAATTGTTTCATATGATGTCGTGGATTTTCAGCAATCATTTCCTGCACTTTATTAAAAATTTCTCTATCAATTATAGCTTCATGAATGCCTTCGCTGATTATTGGACTTTCACTATATTGTCGTTTTCTTTTATTGCCCTCATGAAGTTTTCCCCAGTCTTCTCGATACCCCCATCTTACAAGACCACAGTATGTGGGATTTCTTAAAATCTCCTTTATTCCAATACCATTGAATGGTTTACCTAACTTCGTTTTAAAGCCTTTTTCATTTAGATTGAGTGCGATTGCTTTGTAGCCATTACCTTTTAAATACTCATTGTATATTGATTTAACAACACCTGCATCAGCTTCATTAATTTCAAGCCTCTTTTCTACTAAGTCATATCCTAAAGGTGGCTTACCTCCATTCCATTCACCTTCTCGGGCTTTTTGCTGCATCCCACCCTTTACTTGAGTGATAATATTTTCACGTTCCATTTCAGCAAATATTGCACCGAAAACCAAGAAATACTTACCCATAGGTGTTGAAGTATCGATGTTATCCTCAATAGCGATAAGCTTAACCCCTGCTTTTTCTAAGTAATCTGCAATAGCAACTACATCTGATATTTTCCTGCTCAACCGACTGACCTTATACACTACTAAGTAGTCAACTTTATTTGATTTTACATATTTGAGGAGAGCTTTAATTCCATCCCTTTTATCCATTGAAGCACCGGATATCCCCTTATCATGGAATATCTGTTTTACTTCCCATTCCTCATAGTTGCATTTTTTATTTATCACTGACTGTTGATTGTCTAAACTGTAACCATCCTTTGCTTGCTCTTCTGTTGAAACTCGGATATACCCCACTGCTACTTTTTTCTTTTCCACTTTAATAAGCACTCCTTTTTTGTTTGTGATTATAACTCCATATTTCTTTTGGTACGACCAATTTTTGGTTCCCTTGCTTTAACTAACTTTTTGTAAAAACATAAATTTACGCAGTTCGTGATGTATTTTTTCCCAATTGCTTACTTTCATCTTTTGAAATCATCTGCATCAACTCTTTCTTACCGTACATCCCCACTAAGTTTTCAATTTCAGTTAAAAATTCGTTTGCAAAATCTGCTAGAATATCATTCTTTACTTCTTCCTCTGTTTTAAATAATTTATCAAATCCCGTAGACATGATTATTTCACTCCGAAATCAGGTATTTGGAGTTCAACTCCATGCCTACTTAAAGAATCTCTTGAAAAATGTCTTGAAGGAGAATGATTATCGACCACAAATTTCTCTGTGTCCCCCTCAACTTTTTCCAGCACCCGAAAAAGGGTATAAAAAAAATACACCTATTCTTTTAGCTGACCAGTAAATAGTCAGGACTAATAGAATAGGTGCTGCTTTTTTTTGCTACCTCAGATATCTTTGTTTCACTCAATATTACTTATTAAGATTTTTAAACTCGCTATTTCCTCTGTTGATAAAGTTACGCCTTTACCCATTTTTTCATGGTTTTCTGACCAGTCTCTAAGGTCATATTTGGGTTCACGACCGTTCCAACTAATTAGGTTCAGTTCTCGTTTCCATCCTTTTGCAGATTCTGAAAGAACACCAATCGTTTCAATAATTTCATATTTAATGTCTGCCATGAAAATTCATCCTTTGTTTAGAAAATTATATTTCAACGTCGAACCGTTATTGTATCTCTGTATTTCCGGTAAATACTTCACCATCTGTGTTGTAAGTAATATTAAACACCATATCTGATAGCCACTTTTTAAATGAGTCATTATCGTTATATTGCTTAAAGATTTCCATATTATCTGTCATTAAATTAATCACTGCTCTATTTAATGCTTTTTGACTCTCAATTTTAGCGTTTTGTTTATCGGAATTTTTCATAGCATTTTGATAATCCTTATCTTTTGCTACAACTTCAGGAATAGATGCAATATGCTTTTTAACTTGGTCTTCATCCTTCCAAGGTACATTTCCGAAAAGGTCATGGAAACTTGATAATATATTACTAAGTAAATCAAGTTCTGGGTCAGCCTTTCCACCACCAGAAGTCGTTGGAACAGGGTCTATTTCGTAGTATGGTGAATCTTCTAATACAATAGACATTTTTGTTTGAGCCTCAGCTCTATAACTATCTAAATCGATTGCTTCAAGAATGCCTTTTGATAAGTCCTCTTCCTTCGGTGCAGGAAGTTTTGGTATCAAGAGATTTAAGAATATAGATAGCTTTTCCCACTCAGCATTACCATAAGGTAATATTGATGCTAAAAAGCCGTAAGTTCGTGTAAATGCTTTTGCCTTACTCTTAAAATCTATTTGTTCATCCTCATCCAATTCGTCTTCATAGTTTTTAGCACAAACATCTAATATTGGGTCTAGCTTATCTCTTTCTGCTCCATTGAGATAGAGTTCCACTATCGTGTCTATATGATAATCAGTAAACACATGATAACCTCTAATATCGCTTTCTAAATCATTAAGTTTATCTGGGTCTGTTTCATCGGAAAGTACGGTAGTCTTATAATACTTTGAAAAGGCTTCTTTTATAATGTCTGCTTCATTCGCGAAGTCTAAAACAAAGGTATCATATTTTTGTGGATGTGCTCTATTCAATCTCGATAAAGTCTGAACCGCCTTAATATCTGTTAATACTTTATCCACGTACATTGTATGGAGAAGTGGCTCATCATACCCCGTTTGAAACTTATTGGCTACCACTAAAATTCTATAAGGGTCTTTTTTGAACTTCTTCTCAATTTCATTACTTGGGAATCCATTAATAGAACTCTCAGTTAGTTTTTTACCTCCAAATTCCTTTTCTCCAGAAAAGGCAACTATTGCTTTAAATTGACTCTTTCTCTTTTCTAAATAGGCTGAAATCGAATAGTAATATTGTATTGCCCTCTCAATGCTACTCGTAACAACCATAGCACGAGCTTGACCACCAATTTTACCCTTTGCAAAAACTTGGTCGTGGAAATGGTCAACCATGATTTCTGATTTCAATTCGATTGCCTTTTCGTTCGACTCTACATATTTTCTCAACTTTTTCTGAGCCTTTTTCTTATCGAACATAGGGTCATCTTCTACTATTTTAGCAATCTTATAGTAACTCTTAATTGGTGTATAATCTTTAAGAACATCAATGATGAACCCTTCTTGAGTTGCTTGCTTCATAGTGTAAACATGGAACGGTCTGTGTTTTATCTTGCCATCAGCTGGATAAGGGACACCAAACATTTCTAAGGTTTTATTTTTAGGTGTGGCCGTGAATGCAAAATAACTCGCATTCGTAAGCATTTTTCTACCCTCTAAAATTTTCACTATCTTATCCTCAATAGTCTCTTCATCGCTATCTTCATATTTATCAGATAAAGCCATATTCATTTTCGCAGACATATTACCACTTTGACTTGAGTGAGCCTCGTCAATAATAATTGCAAAGTTATTTTTTCTATGCTGATTTCCAATATCCTCAAGGATGTAAGGGAATTTATGAACAATTGTAATGATTATTTTCTTCCCATCTTGAAGAAGCTTTTTTAGGTCTCCAGAACTTTCAGCATGACCTACTGTGTTAGACACTTGCATAAAACTTTTAATCGTATTCTTAATCTGCTTATCTAGATTAATCCTATCGGTAACCACAATAACAGAATCAAAAATATTCTTTCCATCTTTATTAGAAAGCGAAACAAGCTGATGAGCAAGCCATGCGATAGAATTCGATTTCCCACTACCTGCACTGTGTTGGATAAGGTACTTTTGACCAGCACCTTTTTCGCTTACATCGGCTAAAATAGACTCTACCCCTGAAAGCTGATGGTAACGAGGGAAAATTTGTGTCTTTTTTACCTTTTTCGTTTCATCGTCTTTCTCTTCAACAATTTGTGCATAGTTTTCTATTATATTAGCCAGCTCATCTTTTACTAATATCTCTTTCCATAGATAATCCGTTTTGATTCCATTAGGATTAGGAGGATTTCCAGCTCCATCGTTATAACCTTTGTTAAATGGAAGGAACCAAGACTTTTTACCATCAAGTTTTGTGCACATCTTAACTTCATTATCATCCACCGCAAAGTGAACCATGCATCTACCAAAATTAAAAAGTAGTTCTCGAGGGTCTCGGTCAGTTTTGTATTGATACACTGCATCTTCAACATTTTGTTTTGTCAGTCTATTTTTCAACTCACAAGTAATGATTGGCAGACCATTAATGAAAATAGCAAAATCAAGAGCAAGCTTTGTATTATCTCTTGAATACATCAGTTGTCTTGTTACACTGAATATATTTTTGTTATACAATTCTTTTGCATTGGCATTTTCCTGAGAAGGTGTTATATAAAACAAATCAAGCGTAACAGGGTAAATTTTTATACCCCTTCTCAAAACTTCAATGATACCGTTTTTTGTAATTTCTCCTTGTAAACGATTTAAAAACTTAGTCTTGTTTACATCACTTTTAAATACTCCTAATTTTTCAAGTCGATCTGGTTGAGTATCTTGTAAAAAATTAAATAAGCGTGTTTCATCTATTGCATAATCTTTGTTGTAGTCATTATTTGTCCCTTGCTCATAACCATTATGATTTATAAGATGTTCAACAATAAGCGTTTCTAATCCTGACTCTTTGGTGTTAGATTGCATTAAACCTCACACTCCTCGCTATCTACAACTTCTTCATTGTCATTAAAATCTTCTTCTATTTCATCAATATCTATTTCTTCTAATTCCTCGGTTATTTCAATATCACGTACATCTACCTTACCCGTGACAACGTCAGAAATAAGACGCGTACGGTATTCTGTGATAAGGTCTATTTCTTGCTGTAACTTAGAAATTGAATCTTCGATTCTTTTAAATTCATGAGGAATATATTGTACAATTTCACTCTGTTCCTCTTCAGGTGGGATAAAAAATGGAATATCCTTCATTTTATTTAATGATAAATCCCATTGTCCTATTCTTATACCATCTGATGCTTGATAGAAGAAATTCACATATACTTTACTTCTAATTGCATAGTGAAAATACTCTTTATTATCAAAAAATAAATTAAAAATATAGTAAGCAGGACTTACAATGCCATTATAAGAGGATACTCCGTATGAACCTTGCCAAGCTTTCATTTTGTTCATTGCAAACTGACCAATATCCACAACCTTATAACCACTTAAATCATCTGGGATAAAATTGTGATTCTCTTCTTTAGACATTTCTGACCTTAGCATCACACCTTTTTCTCTTACAACTGAAAGTAAAGGTAAGTCAGCTCTATTTTTCACGCTTACAGGTTTTAACAATTGCCTTAAAGGTTTTATTTCCCAATGTTCTGGAATTTCCCCCAACCAATCAACTCCTGATGGCTTCATTTTCACATTTGGATTTAACCCCTTAGTTACAGCCTCGTTTACGACTGCTTGCTTCTTCTCTTTAAGAATTGAGATAAGTTTTTTCTTAGACTTTATAAACTTATTGATTTTCGCAAGCTGAAAGTCCAGATACTTTACAATTTGGTCTTGTTCATCTAATGGAGGTAGTAAAACTCTCACTCTTTTTAAAAATGGGTAGTAAAGATTCCTCTGAATACTTCCTACACCTTTTGATGAAAGTACAAATTGATTTACCATTACTGCATCTCTAAATAAGTAATTTCCGAATTTTGGGTTTATTAAATTTGACAATGAAAATACATAGTACGCTGGACTTACTATCCCTCTATATTTTGATACCCCTACTGAACCTCGCCATGCTTGTTGATTATTCAAAACCAAGTCACCAGACTCAACTAATTGATAATTGGATAAATCCTGGCTAGGTTTATGGACTTGTGTTCCTGTTGATTGGTTATACTTTATTACGCCTTTATTCAAAAAAACCGATAATAGCTCCTCATCAACATTTTTTGTTACTGACTTTACGTAAGCTATTGCATAAAAGGGATATTCAATCCATCCTTTAGGTATTTGATTGATATAAGGAATTTTAGAGATTTTGTATTCTTCATAAGGTTTATTGATATTCATTCGACTTACCCCCTTATGATTTCATGAAGCAAACCATCAGTTTCTGCTTCCAATGCTTCAATATCCGCTGCAATTTCATCAAGAGTACGCAATTGAACTGGCTTATAGAAATATTTCGTAAAACTTAATTCGTAACCAATTTGTGTTTTACTTCCGTCAATCCATGCATCTGGTGCAAAGGACAATACCTCGTCCATGAAGAATTGTTCAATACCCCCTTCGTGAAGTAACGGTATTTGCTCCGTGTCTCTTAAATTGCTATCAGGCTCATACTCTACAATGCATCGTTTACCATCAATCGTTGTATCGAATAAACCGTATAGTGAATTTGCCTCTACTTTCCCAGACTTGTGTATTTTTTTGATTACTTTTTCAGCATTATCATCTATTTGAGCAAGACTATTTTTTATAAGATTTATTCTCTTAGCAGGAATTTTTACATTTAATTCTGTTGCTACATTACCTAACTCTTTTACGAACAAGTTAAAGTCAGTAACTTTAGTATATTGGTATTTTTCAGCTACAGCATAAATAACAGACATTAAATCTGTTTCTTTTTGCTGGTCACAGATTTTTGCAAATTCTTCTAGATTTTCTTTTGCTAGATTTATACTTAAACGTAGCGGTCTTTCAACTGTAATCTTGTGATAACCAAATTCTTCGTTATCAAAAATCTTAGACTGCTCAGTTTCTTCAAAGTTAATAAGCATGTCAGATATCTGCTTTCTAATTTCAGGCGTGAATTCACAGTTCTTGTTACCTAAGTTTTTTCTAAGTGGACTTTTTAGACCTGTTGCATCTATTAATTGAACCTTTCCTTTTCTGTGTAGTGCTTTTCTATTAGTAATAATCCAGATAAAAGTTGCAATACCAGTGTTATAAAACATATTCTCAGGCAATGCAATTATCGCTTCTAACCAATCATTTTCTATAATATATCTTCTTAGATTACTCTCACCCTGACCCGCATCACCAGTAAATAGTGATGAACCGTTATGGACTTCGACAATCCGACTTCCAAGTTCTGTGTCATGCTTCATTTTGCTTATTTTGTTTGCCAGAAATAACATCTGCCCATCACTTGAGCGTGGAATCATCTTAAACTCTGGTTCTCCAGCATGAGAAACAATAAATCGAGTATCAGAAATATCGGATTTACCTCCAAGACGCTCCAAGTCTGTTTTCCAACTTTTCCCATATGGTGGGTTTGAAAGCATAAAATCAAAATTATATGTTGGAAATCCATCATTTGATAAAGTCGAACCATAGGCTACATTATCATCTTGTATCGCTTCACCTTTGATGAGCAAGTCAGCTTTTGTTATTGCATACGTTTCTGGGTTAATCTCTTGACCATATAGATAAGTAGTAATACTTTTGTTATGCTCCTTAGCTAATTGATGTAACCTTTCGTCGGCAATAGTTAACATACCACCCGTTCCACAGGCTCCGTCATATACAAGGTAAGGTGCATCTTTAATTTTATCTGCTACTGGTAAGAACGTAATATCTGCCATAAGCTCAACTACATCACGAGGTGTGAAATGCTCTCCTGCTTCCTCATTGTTTTCTTCATTAAATTTACGGATTAGTTCCTCAAAAATTACCCCCATAGTATGGTTATCAAGCCCTGGCATCTGTATGTCACCGTTATCGTCTAAGGTCGGGTTAGGACTCAGGTTAATCTTAGGGCTTACAAACTTCTCAATAACCGCACCTAAAATATCAGCTTCAACCATCGTGTCAATTTGATTTCTGAATTTAAACTTCTCAAGTATTTCTTGTACATTAGGTGAAAAACCATCTAAATATGCAATAAAGTCAGACTTAAGCTGTTGCTGCTTAGCTCTCGACTTAAGGTCCTTAAGTGTAAAGGGTGATGAATTACAAAAAGCTTGTCCTGCTACATTGCAAAGTGCAGCTGTTTGATTTACTACCTCTGCTTTATCCAATGCATCTTTCATCTGCAATACCGCCTCTTTTGTTGGCTCAAGCACTGCATCAAGACGTCTAATAACAGTCATCGGTAAAATAACATCTCTATATTTCCCCCGTACATATACGTCACGAAGGCAATCATCTGCAATGCCCCATATAAAACTAACTATCTGATTATAAGTATGATTATTCACTTTTGTTCCTCCAATTTATATACACTTATACATTTACTATTTCTTTATTTAATAGTATCACATCATCACTCACTTGTGAGATTTTGGGTGATTGTTACCATTATTTTTACAGTTTGGTTATTTATATATGAAAAAAGCACCTATTCTTTTAAATGATGATGAATTAATCATCACTAAAAGAATAGGTGCTAATTTTTGATTTTAGGTGAAGTCCTTAACTGACCCTTAGCATTTCCCCATTAAGAACCTTTACTCCAATATAATAGAAGTCTGTCAAACCATCATCACTTACTACATAGGAATAGATATAACCCTGATTCGCCATAAATAAATCATGCTCGATGTATTCCTTGATAACCAATTCTCTATTACTTTCATTAGTTATATCCCCGTCAAAAGTCATTGCCTCGGTTAAAATATCTTTTGGAACACAGAGATAACTTGTAGTAGAAATAACCTTTTCATATTTAGATACTTCATGCTCACATTGGATTTCCGTTTGCTTCCCTACCATAAAACGTGAGAGAAGAACATGATATACCGATAGCCCATTTTTGTCTAACTCCGAGATAATTCCTTCATCTATTTCAGTCAGATTTTCTAAAGAAATAGATAACGGATTTAAGCAATTAGTTTTTAGGACTTTCCCTTCCTTGAATGATTCTATAATACAATCCTTCATTCCTACTTTTTTCATTAAATCGATTGCTAGTTTCTGGCTTCTGGTAGCAAAAGGAACAATACTTTTTCCCTTATCCCACAATCTTAAATCCTTCTCTTTATTTTTTGACATTCCAATACATCTCCTTTTTAGAAATAAATTTACTCAATATCATCAATGCCCTTTTTGTACAACTTCACATATTCCTTTCTACCATCTGGATATAAATCATAAACACCTAACTCATCGACTGTTCTAATAGGCAAGCCTAGATTATGTATTTTCTCAATATCCTTTTTAGCTGATTGACGTAATATGCATTCTGCTTCATCTTTTGGAGTGTTCATATTAATCTTCTCCATAACATCAAACTCCTTAAGCTAAGATTTTCTTTTAGGAAATTGGGGAGCTTTTTCATGAAGTAAGAATAAAAGAGCAGAATCTCCTTAATAGCCAATAAACTAAAAATTGGTTGTTATTATAACTCTAATAAAAAAATTTGGTAGCACTTTTATGGAAAACTTTTTTACAGTAAATGGATATAAGAGAAATACCCCGAAAACAAAGGGAATCTAGAGATTAAATCTATAAGTATTATTATTACCACTTGGAAATCATTGGTATTAGAAAACCACTAGGTATAATACCCAGTGGTCTAAAGTCTACATTCTACGGTTCTAGAGGATGTTCGGGTGCTACATTACTTGGAGCAAAACTACTAAGTCCTGTATGTTGGCTCAGATTCTTGGAATCGCATAAAATGGAATGGTGTAAGTGAAATTGGTTTGTGCTCCATGTAGCTTTTCCTTTTCTTTGCAGTCCTCTCCTATTAAATATAAGTTATGTTTGTCCTCTACTCCTAAAATCAAAATATCTCAAGAAAGTTTATTTAATTTATGATATTCCCTAGATTACATGTGGCTAGAACATTGAGAAAGATATCGGTAGTTTTTTCGATGGGCAGGGATTTAAGAGAATTACCCCAAGATGGACAAAATCCTCGAATTGCTTGTATAAAAAAAACCGTACATTGTGGGGTGTACGGTTTGTGAGTTCTTAATGTTCTTCAAGTTCGCTCCTGAACAAATTAATTTCATGTAGATGCAACGCCTTGTCTAAACTCGTAGATATATATCTAATTGCTAGAATTTCTGTATCGTTTAACTCCTTTTCGGTTACTAATGACTGAGTTTTACATACAAGTAATTCAAATTGTCTGAGGAACTCATCGAACTGTTTAGGGAAGTAGTCTGGGATTAGATAGGCTAGATTGTTGATGGTATCACAAACCTCTATGTCGTTTAAGCATCGTTTAGGGTCAACCATACCTAGGGCTGTAATCGCATCTTCAATTTCCTTTTTTGTTGAGTCCACTGTGTAGTCTTTTCGTAAAGTTTCTAAAAAATCCGTTGGTGAAGTATTTTTAGAAGTCCATGTTTCCAACTGGCTTAAGGATATCTCTTCTTTTACTCCCACTGGAATCTTTACTTTAGTTGTTGTCATTCAAATCGCTCCCTTAATATGCGTTTTGAGCCAGCCCGTTTTTAACAGGCTACCGGTTTACACTTACTATTGCCTATCTCAGAGTTCATGTCTTGACCTCGAAAAATTTGTAGTTTAAAACTGAATATGTGTAAAAAGTTTTTCTATATGTGTCATTTTTTCCTAATATGTAGTAACGGGAAGTCTAGGTGTAGAAGAATTAATTTCATGTGTAGTAAAAATTTGTTCAGGTGTAGGTAGCTATGGTCAATGTGTAGTGTTGGTTTTTCTATGTCCTAATAGGTTTATTTAAATTGTGTAGCTAAAGTTGCTTGGGTTGATCCATGTTTCTTGGGTCGGGAAGGGCTTTTCAAGATGACTATCCCTGAAAGCAAAAGAATAACCGTACAAGATAAGTGTACGGGCAAATTTGTATACTCGATATCCCATGAACCTTAAAACAGGGATGCCTTCCCACTCATACAAAGCTAACGTTTTCACTTTAGAGTTTCTTATTTTAGATTGGACTCGTATTCTTTTACCTTACGATAGAAAGTTCCCTTTCCCATGTTCATAATCTTCATACATTCTACCGCCATAAGCTCTCCGTTCTTCCACTGCTTATATAGGATAGGGAACTCATTGGGAATTTCTTTTCTTGGTCTTCCTAAGTGCTTCCCCCTTGCTTTAGCTGCTGCAATTCCTTCGGCTTGACGCTTAAGGATATTTTGACGCTCGTTTTCCGATACAAAGGCTAAAATTTGTAGAACAATATCACTTACGAACGTTCCTAGCAAATCTTTATGCTGAGTGGTATCTAATAATGGCATATCTATTACTTTAATATCCGCACCGAGTTCATGAGTAATTTCCTGCCATTCCTTCATAATTTCCCTACTATTTCTACCAATACGGTCAATCGATTTAACAACTAACAAATCACCTTTTTCTAATGACTTTTTCATATACTGATAACCAATTCTATCCATATCTTTTCCACTAGCTTTATCTTCATATATGTATTTTTCTTCTATGCCTAGTTTCTTCATTTCATCAATTTGACGAGATAAATTTTGCTCCTTACTTGAAACACGTATATACGCTACCGTTTTTGGCATTTTACATCAAACCTTCCTTCTAGAGTTTGTGTGATTTTAGCTCTAGAGAACCAGAAGGTCAACAAGTTTATTAGAACGTCACAAAATAATTTATAGGACTTTTTGAAACGCCATTTACCCCGTTTATTGAGAGTATCATAACCTATACCTTTATTGACTAATACTATTTGAATCAGAGAGGATTTTGCTTAAAACAAAAAAGACAGTATAAAACCCAACAATCGAGTTAAATACTGTCCTTATTAATTATATTCTTGACTCTCCTTTTTTTCATCATCACATCCAATTGAGAGAAATTAAAATGTAAAACCCTATCCATTTCTTCAACAATAACGTTCTTGACTTCATCGTGTTTGACAACGTAATTCAATAATTTCAGGGAAACCCTTTTCTCACTTATTCTTTTCTCTTAATAAATCTTCTAAGATATAGTATTGTTCTTCAGTTAATGGAAAAAAACTCATATCTTTATGGGGGCGAAATTGAGAAACAATGCTTTGGATATCCTTAATATGTAATCCAAGTCCATCCTTTTGAACTTCATAATCCATTACAATAGGAAGTTTGATAGGATAACTCGAAGAAGATGGGAAAGCTTCACCATCTTTCCATGTTCCCTTAACTGTGTTAATCCCCATGATTAACTGCTGTTCTGTTAGGTAGACAAGCATTTTAGCCCCAACAGGGAAATTGAAGTTCTTATATTTACCTGCGAATCCCATTCGTTTATCTCTGAGTTCATCAATTACCCAATCAGGATAAACTAGTTTAATTGTATAATCAAGTTTTGACATTATGACATACCTCCCGCTTAATAAATTAAACAGCAATAAATTCAGGCTCTATATCGAACTTTTTTTCATTTCCTCTTACTTTTATGAAATTCTCCCATATATAGAATCTCCACTTCTCATCCTCAGAATAGTTTAACGTCATACCTGAAGTTATAAATTGTCTGAATTGCTTAAAGTCAACAAAGTAAATTTTGTTTCCTTCTAACCGAACTGCCAGTATTGCTATGTCTGCGTCATCCAGTAAATCAACTTGTTTAGTGGTTAGGTCGAACCAACCGTGCCCTTGTGGATGTAATCTTGATTCTGGTGTACAAAGGACTAACTTCTTGCCATTACTTACCCCATGATACATGATTTTCTTTCGTATGATATTAGATAGTGAACAATTATATCTCTTGCTGACTGTACTAACTACAATGTTCTTATCAGGAATCGGCACCTTACTCACTCCCATATTTTGGTTATGTTGTTCATCATATCATATAGTGCATAGCCTGTACTAATTACATGGCTAACAACAAGTGTTTAAAAGTTGGTGATAAAATGATTGTTGCAACTAATTCTTTTCCTTACTTGCACCTGGTACATATTCATTCCGACACCATTTAACAAAATTACCTGAGTGGTAAAGATGAGTATTCACTGTATTACTTGCCAGTTTTGTTCGTTTCACTTCTTTTTCATAGATTTTATAGAGTTCTTCTAATTGCTTTATAAACTCTTGTGAAGCTCTCATTTCATCCGCTCCTTTTTCTTTTCAGTCTATTATACTCAAATTGGAAAATTCATGGTAGTAATTTAAATACTGTAAATTATGTGTTGTGAGTGGATGTTGTGAATTCGTGTAATAAAAAAACAAAACCGTTTCATTAGTGGATGACATAAGGGGCAGACTCACTATCTTTTATGAAAGGTTATATATTTTATCAACCTTTGATTTTTCAAAATAACTTTTACCACAGCAATATCCTGACTTCTGTTTGAAGTGATTCTTTACGTACATATTTGTTGTCCTATAAATAAGGAAATCATCTTTTTCTTGCTGTGGTCGAAGTAAGCTATCTGGTCCAAGAACTACTAGTAAAACATCATAAATCTCAGGATTCCCAAGATAGATATTAGTTCTTGTTAATGAATTATGAAATTTTATTTCATATTTCTCGCTACCAAGTGTCCCATCATAGCCCTTTTCTCTACCTGACTTATTTAAAGTAATTCCATATAACTTTTGACAGATATATTCACCGATATCTCCTAAGTATTTGTCAGACCTGATAATCTCACTGTCCCTAAGCATTTTAATTGCTTTGAAAAAATTTATTAGCTCTTTTTCTATCATGATATTAGATATCGATAGTTATTATGTAGGAAAACTATTGGATATATTACAAATTGATTATTCTAGTAATAACACGGAGTACCAGAATAGCTCTATTAGATAAAAGGGCTTCAGTAATCGATTTAGTAGGCAAAGGAGTTTTATCTGGTTTTGCACCTATAGCTGCAAAAATAAGATTCTTAGCCCTTCCCTTTACCCTTCCTCCACTTTTATTAATTGTAAAAACTGTGTAACCAGATAAGTTATCTGTAGGAACTAATTCAAATCCATCTTTTATTAAGTGACTATTCATAGTCTCAATGTACTCTTTTAACTCTAATTGTTCTCGTACAAGGGGATGGACTACAAGTTCTAAAAATCTAATTAATATTTCATCTGTTGCAGTTATCAGCTCTAAATAATCCTCATAAAGATATTTTTCATCCCAATCAGAATTATTTATCATATGTTGCCAAATATCACCTAGTGCATCATTAAATCTAGGATCAGTTGATGGCATGTTTTCTAGATCCCATATTCTACTTAAGAAATCCATAAGTTCTAGTTTACCTTCTATATTCCCTTGCGAGTATAACCATTTTATAATATTCCTTCTAGTTAACTCGCTAATGTTAAATAAACCATTAGGGTTTAATCGATTTATTATTTTTAACAGTTCATTTGCATTTGAACCGTAATCGTTAATTACTCTTTTCGCTAAATCTAATAGAAATATTTGATCTTTACCTTTTAGTCTTCGTTGGACATAAACTCTTTTACTATTAAATGCTTCCGATTCATCTCCATAGTCTAAACCATATTTTGAACATACATTAGGTAAATCATAAGCTTTTTCGTCAATTAGTATGGAAGTAATTGCATTAATCAGTTCATTTATATTTGACATTTCCATCCCCCCGATATTTGAAAATATTACTAATAATCATACTATATTTGTCTATTATTGCTTTGTAAAACCATATGAAATAATAAAAAAACCATCAACTACTGTGTTAGTCAATGGTTTTCATTTCTTAATTTAATTAAGTTTCCCCATATTACATTAATAAATCTATCTCATTCATTAAAAGACCAAATCACTTTTTCATCTCCACCCAAATTTTTAATTTTAGATAAGCTAATTGATGAAAAAACGCCATCTGCTAATACTTTAGATGTCTCTGTACTAATCGGTTCACAAATAACAAAGGCTTCTAATACTCCTTGTCCGATTTCAACTTGACTGACTGAATTAATGTTAGGGATATTGTTAACTCTGTTAATAAATACATACGCCCGCCTCATCATCCAATCTTTCTTATTAGAAGCATATTCAACCATCCCTCTGGAGTGGAAGATATGAAATACTGTTATTCCATTTTTAACCAATTTATCAATTATCAATCTATCCTGAGTATCCATCGTCGTTTCTTCAATGTGATTTACGTTGTAATAAAAGGTTTTCAATACCCTGTTTTGAAATTTATAAGCGTCAATGATACTACGTGAGAGTGATAATCTACGCATACATTGTATAGCTCTTAATTTTTCTAGTGGTAATACACTACATGTTTTACTCTCAACCATACAATACTCCTTTCTAGTCCTGTATTTAGGCTATGATGTTTTTGATTGTTGTCGATATTTTTAACCTTTACATAGAATGTTGATTTTTTTCATGTCCACTTTTATGATGAATTCTTTTGAAGTGATGGTGCCCTTTACCCATAGTTTAAACAGTTGCCTCCATTCAGAGATATTGAATAATTGGTCTACCTAAATGCTTACCCTTCAATACGAGCCCCCATTTCATATAAGTGTTCGTATGGTAGCGTACTAAATCCAAAAGTACAATTCTTTATTCTTTTTTAGACGGGCGAAAAGGTTTATTTTTAAAAATTATTAGACCTTATTATCAAAAAAAGAAAAAATCCCATAAGCCGAAGCTTTTGGGACTCCTTACCCTATAAGTCACATCTATAAATATAAGTAACTATTAAAATTCCTTTAATAAATCTAATACATCCTCACGGTTCTGGTAAATATTAACTTGAATACCTATTCCAGTTGCCGCAAATTTTAAAACCCTTTGTATTTCCTCTATTGTAATTATGCCAATATGCCAGTCCAAATTTGGCGTAACAATTGCCAACAAAATTGTTCTCTTTTTATCACCAGTAATGATACCTTGCATTAGGTTTTTTATAATAAGGTTTCGTACATCATTCGTAAAAGCCGTCTCTAAGTAAACAGTGTAGAACATTACCTCTTCTATTTTGGCATTTCCCCTGTAGAGCTCAAATTCATGGGTAGCGTCAATAATCCCACGTTCTACCCCTATGCTTGGGAATACGTTACATTGAACCCTTACACTATTTGGAACCTTCTCATGTAAATAGATATTGCTTGGCTCAGGAACTAGGGAGCTAAGTTGATTATCTAGAAAGTATTTTGAAAGAATATTATAGGCAACCAATGTCCATGTATGGTCGATATACTTCTGCTCGAGATAATAATGCAAAACCCCCTTCGATATACTGTGAATGCCATCTACTATAAAGCTGTGTGATTTGACTTCAAACATTGTGCCCACTCCTTTGGATAAATAATTAAGGTTTACAAATGTAAAACTTACAAACAATCTAAACAAATGTGTTAACTCTGATTTAATTTATAAAAGCGAAAGATATAGCTTACCAAACCTATACCTGCTTTGATTTATAATATAGCTCTCTAGAAGTATCCAAAATTAAAAAGAGAGTACAGATTAATTCTGACTCTCTAAAATAAGTTTTAGGTTTGTAAATGAACACTTCTTGAATTTGAATTCATTTTTGTTTTCGTTTTTCCTATAATAATAAAGAAAATCCTACATCATTTCCTAATTTAAAAAATTATCCAAAATCAAATCTTTTACATTTTCCTACTGATTTTTCTTATCCATTAATGGTGCAAATCGTGTATACTGCAGCTTAATTGTTGCCAAACCATTCTTGTCTATGTGGTTTATATAAATTATTGTCCTCGGCATTTTAGCGTTAAAACTAGGAATCGGTAATTTAATTTCACCTTTCAAGTATCTTTCTAATTTTAGTGATAAAACAAATTCTTTCTTCTCATCATCGCATACACAGCTTCCACTATACTCATCCTGGAGTAAAAGATACATTAATTCATATTTAGAGAGGTTGAACTCCTCTCCTGCTGCTACAGTGCGATAGCTAATGTCAGTTGTGGCGTTTATACCCGTTTCGTGATTCTGATGAATATCTATTATTGGTACTTGAATGGCTATATCTGAAAGGAGCGTAAAACCAATGTTCTCAAATTTTTCTCTAAAACCAGCAAAGCTTACCAATGCTAAAGTATTTACTACTTTGAGGGTGCTTGATTTACATCCTATTAATTCTCTACGTGTATCCTCCATTGAAAGAAAAAGCTCTTTGCCACGATTCAATAATTCTTCTTTATTCTGAGCTTTATGCAACGGAAGGCTACCCGACAAACCTAATTCTTCTTGAAGTGCCAGAGACCATATTATATGCTTTGGTAAGTTTAAATGTTTGCTATCATTGAAACTTGGACTCTGTGTATTGTTATCCGCAACACCTTTTCGTTTATTCCTTTTTCTCTTACTAAGTAGTGGCTCAAACCGTTTGTATTCTTTTCTAATTACCCATTCCCCATCCTCAGTTCGTACATCAATATCAACCATGGTTTCCCTAGAAGAACCATTATTTCTCTCGAAAATAATAGTTGGGGTAGGCAGCTTAGCATCTTTACGTTTAAATGGTTGTGTTTTTGAATCTTTTTTATCCCCTTCATTGTCCATCAACTTATAAACTTCCCCATACGCATTAGCCTTAACTGAAAGATAAGCATAAAAATCCTTTCCATCCTTATGAGCGCTTAATCTACCATTATATTCATCTCCTGTAATTAAATACATAAACTCATACAAAGTTAGGGTAAATTCTTCCCCAGCACTTACCATCCTGTAGTCAAGATCTTCATCTGGGTCAATTCCCGTCTTATTATTTTTAGTTACATCCTTTAGATAAGGAACTACAATATCAATATCCGATACTAATCGTACTCCTACTGGTGTGAAGCTATCAGTATTTTCACCATTTACTTTTCTACTTCTTTTTTTTGATGCCAAACCAAGTTGGCATATAAAATGTAAAGTATCTGACTTGCTACCCAGATTAGCTTTTTCTTCCTCAGTCATTTCTTTTATTAATCTGTTACCTTCGGCTATTAGTAGGGCGTTTGCTGTTGTTATTTTATAGTACGTATCTCCTACTTTATTTTTCGTTGTCGATTTAACTGTTGGCTCACTTCTTTTTTTCTGGCTCTTTTGATTTGATAAATTATTTACTGGTATACTTGGTTTTCCCATTTCATAGTTACTCATTATTGATTAGCTCCCTTTTTCCTCTATCTTATCAAGGAGCAATAATTATTGGCAATACACCCATACTATTCCTTATATGAAATTGGTTACTGAGGAACCGCTAAACAAAACATGGTTCCACCCTTATTAGAGGGCATACTCTTCAAGTGCCATTGCTATTTGAGAGTTTAAATTTTGTAATTGTTTCGTTTTTAAGTGATAACTTTTGAAACAATTAATTTTGAAAACTTCCCGTAGCCCCAGTTACAGCAACGTTTTGTTTGATTTTATAAAGCATATGATAACTTTTGTCCTTTTTGATAACTTTTTCTTATAACTTTTTAATAAAATATACAGCTACCGAATGATAACTCTGATTTTTACAACTTGATTGGTCATTATAAAATGTAAATAAAAAATAGCAAGGATTGAATAGGCAGACCACCCTTGCTGTTTTTTACAATCAAACACAAAATGCTAGTTTGATTTTATTTAATTTTTTTATCATCGGTTCCCTTGAGTATTTGAAGGTTGTAAACTGAGTTATTTTTCGATTTTTCATAGGCAACAATATGACGAAGTTTATGAGTAGGAGAATTCCCTACACATAAATTGAGGGCTAGGATACCCCATTGCATTAAGGCAATTAACCAGTGAACTCGTATAGAATCTGCAAAGTTGTTATCAAAACGTACAGCTGGAACACCTTTGTAATCGATACTTGAATCACCTGAAAAATAGGTATAGTTTTTTATTCCGAGATGCTTTACATTTCCGAAATCCAACTTGCCCTCTAAAATAAGAAAATGCTCCTCACCAGTATTATTATCAAACGCTAGGATGTTATCATCTACAACTTTAACCGTGTAAAGTTTACTTTTGATTTTATATACTTGTCCATTAATCATGTCTATTACCAAATATTCATCAGTCGTTTTGCTTTTCTTTCGGCTTACGTAGAATTTCCCTTTCTGAACCTTTATTTTCATAGCATTAATTTTTGCCATCTCGACTACTCTGGCATTATCACCGAAAAGCAAGATGTAATTGTCGGTCTGATCAGTCCCCTCTCTTTGCAAGCGGTTAACTTCTCGTAAATAACTATGGATATCTTTATACATTTTATATTTCCTCCTAAGTTTTGACCCTTTGATTTGTTTTTTATGAAAGTCCTTAATAATTAACTGAATTCACGTACAAGCCGATAGAACTTATGCACGTCTATTTTTAGTTTCTTGGCTGCCATTTCCGCCTTTAGAACATGATTCTTGTAGTCTATGAATACCTGATAAAAACCATCTGGAAATACTTCTTGATTTTCTCGATGCTTGATTTGGTTCTCAGCTTTGATTTCAATTGCACCTCTAATTTTGGTTACATCCCTACGGAGATTGAATATTGCTTCCAAGGTCTTAAATCCCCCATCGGTTAATAAGATTTCCTCTCCGCGTGTTGGATTTAAGAGATTCAGCTTTACCCCTTTATTGCGAAAAATGCATAGGAGATTATAGACCTCGTCTAAATCTTCACTTATCATAACTAGACTTGGCAGGATGACTTTATCATTTTCCTCTACTTCTTCTATTAAGATATTAAACTCTGCATAACTAGAACAGCCTCGATCGGTTGCTAAGTCGATGTAAAACTTATCAGCTTTAACTACGCTTTTGTACAGTTGAGCCTCGCTATGCTTTTTCGTGCAAAGGTATCCGATTGTTTTACCCATTACTCTCACCCTCTTTACATTTACTCAGCTTCTATACCGTTAATAGAAAATTTCCTATGTCCTGTATTTATAAAATTGTTTCTATTGAAGATGATGGGATAGATTAGCTGTTATAGTAATTAAACTTTTTATGTCATCTCAACTCGCCCTTCGTATAAAATTTCAATAAATATTTGCAAAATGTCGGTAGGAACTTGTTAAAGAAACAGTTTGATTTAAAAGGCACAAAAAAAGAGATTTTTACAAATCCCTTTAATTAAAATATATAAATAAATAAGCAATACCCCTGTGAACGATTTTAACCACCGAATTTGACGAGAGTGGACAAAAGTAAGGGGCGAATAGCCTACCGCCCCTAGAAACGATTTGTAGGCAGATTTGAAAGGGCAATTAAATACCCCTTTTAATACATAATTTTCCCAAGAGTATTTACATAGCACTATAATTACCTGTTCTTATTACTAATAATTTTAAGAATTAGGATTTCAATGCACAGTAATATTCAATTTAATAAACTATTACTCTTAAAATCTTAAATTCACCGAATACTAGACATCCTATTTTCACCCAATTAAATTTGGGTTGAACGGGTAAGTGGGTGACTATTACTCTTTTATCTGCTTGGGTAACAAATACAAAGGTATTTTTACGTTGGTCCAAATGAATTCGGGTTGTTTTTCCCCTGATTTCGCTGCACTGCTTTTTGGAATGTCACCAACGTAATATTTGTTCCAGCCCTTGTCCTCACTTAGATATTCATAGATATCGTTATCAGTTCCACAAAGAAAAATTTTCATCTTAGCCTTCTCAATTAATCTAACCATTTCCTCGTGTTTCCATCTTGGAAATGAATCCTCGTAGATATCTGAATCCACGTAAGGCGGGTCCAAGATGCATAGAAAATCGCTTCTGTGTCCATACTCCTCAATAAAGAACTTGTAGTCTGCTTGGGTTATTGCAACATCTTGTAATAACGGCACTAACTCTTTGTATCTAACTAAACTGTCATAGCTAATACCCTTCTCAGCATTTTCTTTACAAAAACTTTTTCTGTCTCCTGCTCGACTATATTCTGCAATAATAATCGTAAGTGCTGCTGATTCAAGCATAGGTGTATCTTCGAAGCGTTTTTCCTTACGAGCTTTTTCAAAGTCTTCTTCGCTCTTAATTGTTTTTTGCAGTTCCCATGTCAAGTTCACTAATTCTCTCGCACTACCCCAATCAGACAAACAAGCCATAACATTTGAGATACCGTTATCTAGCTCATTATATAGCCTGAAAGGTACTACTTTTCTATTTAATTGAGGAACGAATTTATTGCCTCCTCCAAATAAATCTAGAAAACCATTAATTCCATAGGTTCTGCATATATATCTGATAATCGGAAGTAATACTTTCAATAGGCGGCTCTTACCGCCTATTGTTTTGAGTACTTTTATATATTTAACATCAAACATTCTACTTACCTCCTTCAGACAAAACTGATTCATCAATTTTAAAGATATAACAGTGTGGAGCATAACCAGTTCGTAAGGTAACTTTCTTTCGATTTTCAGATGAGCCTGGAAAAAATAACCCTCTCTTAGCTAAATCACCTAATATAGCATTAAGTCTTTTAGTGTTGTTAACTTCTAAAAGGTCACGTAACTTTGATGCCTCAAATGCGATAGCATATTCACCATATTTAGCTTCTTCCTTAGGTTGGTCTAATCGAACTCCGTCATGTTCAGCTCTATAACCCCCCAAAGTCTTAGATGGGAATACAGATTCATTTTCAATTGCATGCTCAACAATAGCACGATAAACATTTTCAGCTTCATCATTATTTGTGAGTTCAGTAGTTCCTAAAATATGTTGCTTATACCCCTCATCATTTGAAATGATTAGTTCAGCTACCTTAAGACAATCAACATACTGTATAAATGCCTCAAGTTCATCTGGATGAAATCTCCCCCTATTTACTAACTCCCTTATCAGTTCTTTTTGTTTTTTCTTGCAATAAAGGTCAGAACAAAGGCAGTAAATTGGATTAGTATTGCCCCATTTGCTTGTAAACTTGGCAATATAGACATTACCAGTGAATTCAGGATGTTCTTCAAGTAGCAGTTCTACTTTCCAATCAGTTTCTACTTCTTTGATACCATTTGGGAATTGAATATCCCTCTGTGGTAATACCCCATTTTTTACTTTTACTTGGTTCTTTACAGATTGATTTTTACTCATTAATACCATTCCTCTCTAGTAGAATTTTTTTGTTTCTACTTAAAGAGCAAATCTCTTGAAAATCACCCCAAATGTATTCATCTCACCCCGCTAATAAATAAAAATGAATAAAAATTTCACTTATACCATCATTTTTTTAAACTCTTACTGCACTATGTCTTTTTTCATAAAATCAAAATCATTTTAAAAACTTTTTTTGAAGTGATGACTGTGACCTAATTATCAATACGAGTAATTGGGTGAGTGGGTGTTCGGTTATTGTGAGGAATGTTAAAGATGTAAAAAGCTATTCTCAAGATGGATGGGAAATTTGAAAATGGCTGAGTTACTTGGGTTTGCGTGGTGTGGGGTAAAATGTTGTTGTTCTCTGGTTTGTATTTATTTTTGCTCAGTCTATCTCTAGTTTATATATTTCTAATCGCCGACTAACTGTTAATTCATTTTTACTTTGGATTCAAGTTTCAGATTTCTTTTAACAAATGGGTGCTCGGGTGTTTGAGTGGAAAAGAAGGATGTAGGTTGGGATGGGTAAGCTAGATACAAGAAATGTTATAAATTCTGAGTTGCTTGAGTTCGTTTGGTGTGGGTGAAATATTATTGTGTACTCAGTTTTTACTGTTTTATTCAGACTCTCTCTATCTACTATGTATTAGCTCAATCAATCACTCATAATTGATTTTATTCTCATAAACATATTTTCAATAATCACTGATTTATTGGAATACCCGTGCAAAACGTACGTTCTCATTAGGGAAATAAAAACTTCAATTAATTGTTTTCGAAACCCTTAAATACTCAATGAATAAAAATAAGATGCCAATTTTTATGACATCTCAGAATATATCCTCATATTCTTCATCCAACAAATCCAATGAGAACTGTTTATACTTATCTATGATTAAAAAGACTTCATGAGTATTGCTAGAAAAATCAATATGTAATGCATCCAATGATTCCCCTACATAATAAATATCGATATCAATCTTTCTGTTCCGGATTCGGAACCATTCCTCTAGTTCTTCAAATAGCAACACAACAAGCTGCAGTTGTTGCTGATTTAAATTCCATTGTATCGAGTCATCATAACCTTGGTCAGTATCAATCTTATCGAATAATGGCTTTCCCTTTGCCCATGGGAACTTATCTAAAATAATTTTTCGAGACAGATTGACCATTTTGTTACTGCTCCCCAAGATATATTGCTCGGTGTTTTTCAAATATGTCATCTACCTCAGGAACCCCACATATCTTCTCGACAAAAACATGACCCTGGACCTCTTTAATTTCGACTATTACAACCTCAATTGGCTTGTTTCTTAACAAATACCAAGCTTCTACCTCTTCAAGCATAGCGTGTATCAAATTCAGTTGAGCTTGATTGAAAGACCAAGGCATAACATCACTGAAAAACCCCTCATCAGAATCATCAATCACTAAATCGACTGGTCTTGCCCAATGGAAACGATTATGAATACTTTCCTGAGTTATTTGCATTTTTACTCCTCCCTATCCAATTCACATTTGAATTTTTAGTTTGTTGTAATATAACTCGGAAGGAAGATGAGTTAAAGTAAATAAACATGCGTTTTTTACTTTGTTTCACTGTTTTCATTCATAATTCTAGCGTGACTTGTGTTTCATCTTAGAAATACAGTAGTATGAATAGTAGCAATAAAATAATGTAACTGGGGTTTTACGATGAATATTAAAATTTACATTGTTGGAGATAAAATTGAAAAGACATATCTCGAAGGTATAAAGGAATATGAGAAGCGTTTGAGCAGATACTGTAAAGTAAAATTACAACACTTTAAGAATGAAGAACAGCTCTTAAAAAAAATTTCAGATAAGACCTATAAGATATTGGTTTCTGTTATGGGAACAACGGTAACATCAGAGGAACTCGCTGAAAAAATAAATCAGTTAGGTATAACAGGCAAATCAGATGTAACTATTATAATCGGTGCTGATAATTTACCCCATGATGATTTATTAGCCATTAGTCCAATGGAAATGGACTTAGGAATTAAAACACTCATCATGTTTGAGCAAATTTACCGTTCATTTCGCATTCTCAATAATGAGCCATACCACAAATAAAAGGTGACCTATTAAAGTCACCTTTTCCAATCATAACGCCCGATTTACATGAGTAATAACTCCATTTTTCATATATAAGGTAAACTCAACTGACTCAGTATAATCGATAAAGTTTGTTTTAGGGTTTGGTGTGGTAAGCATCACCCTTCATAATCCTAAAACTACGGTAAATCTGCTCGACTAGCACAAGCTTCATGAGCTGGTGAGGAAGTGTCATCTTACCAAAAGATTGCTGCTCATCTGCACGCTTTAACACATCTTCATGTAGACCGAGCGAACCGCCGATGACGAAGGCGATTTTGCTTTTGCCGTAGGTCATGAGGGATTCAATATCGGCAGCCATTTGTTCGGAGGTTTTCATTTTGCCGTTGATGGCTAATGCAATGACGTAAGCATCTGGGCTAATTTTCGCCAGGATGCGTTCGCCCTCTTTTTTCTTGACGATATCCATTTCAGCTTCACTTAGTTGTTCAGGTGCCTTTTCGTCTGGCACTTCAACCAAATCGATTTTTGCATAGCCGCCAAGACGTTTTACGTACTCATCGATCCCCATTTTCAAGTACTTTTCTTTTAGTTTGCCGACTGATACAATCGTTATATTCACACGTTATCCACCTTTACAATTCATTTACAAACAAATTATCCACAAAAGTTATCAACATATCCACAAGCACTCTCTATATATTGTGTAAAGTTATTTACTTGATACAATATATTCTGCTGCCTGTTCACAGTAGCTACACTTTGTGGATAACTTTTTATCCTCTTCGATTTTATCCATAATTGGGAACACTTTTTGCTCTGCTACAAACATGTCTAAAGCGTGATCTATATGGCTTTCACAGCTGTACTTTTCCATTTTTTGATGTCTCCTTATTTTCCGAAATTTCCACAAACTTATTCACAAATCAGTCTATGTTATCCACAATCTATTGTAACAAAGTAATAGCATGTATGGAAGAAGTGCCTTTTACTCCCGATTTACTGTGTGGAATTAGTATTCACAATTTTCTAGTTATCCACAATATTTCATAAAAGTATTTTCTCCATCCTCATAAAAAAAGCGATGGAGATTGATTAGATCTCATCGCTTTTCATCTTCTTTACAATGTATTACCGTTTGTTAATGTTAGTGATAGCTCGACTAATTTACCTTGACGGTACACTTTTAATGTTAGCTTATCACCAATTTTTTTGTCATTATATAAATGCTTGCGTAAATCTATAGTTGTTTCGATTTTTTGACCATCCATCTCTACAATAACATCGTATTGTTGAACCCCTGCTTTTGAGGCTGGTGAGTTATTCATGACATCTGTTACAACAACGCCTGTTGTCACCTCTGCAGGTAATTTTAATGTTTGTTGTTGATAGAATGATGGCACATCTGTTAAATCTGCAAGTGAAACTCCCATTGTTGGACGTTTCATTTCTCCATTTTTCTCTAGTTCCTCGATAATTGGAATAGCTGAATTAATTGGAATAGAGAACCCTAAACCTTCAACTGAGGATTCAGCAATTTTCATGGAGTTAATTCCTACTAATTCTCCAGCTAAGTTCACAAGTGCTCCACCACTATTTCCTGGGTTAATCGCAGCATCTGTTTGCAATACTTCTTGTTGCCAATCTTCTGTGCCATCACCATTTAAGTCTACTGGTACAGAACGGTCTTTACCAGAAACAACACCAGTTGTCACAGAACCATAGAAGTCTAAACCAAGTGGGTTACCAATGGCAATCACTGTTTCACCTTGTTTTAATACATCTGAATTCCCGAATGTCGCAACGGTTTTAACATTTTTAGAGTCAATAGAAATAACTGCAAGGTCCGTCCAAACATCGTGACCCACTAATTGAGCCGGTTCTTTTGTTCCGTCTGGCATTGTGACCTCTAACTGCTTTGCCCCTTCAATAACGTGGTTATTTGTGATGATAAAGGCTTTATCACCTTCAATTTTATAAACAACACCTGAACCGCTTCCTGCTTCTTTTGTTGTCGTTGATGGTGGGCTCCAAAAACCTCCGCTTGTTACTTCTTGAATATTTGTGATACCAACAACTGCTTGTGAGGCTTTATCAACTGCAGTTGTCACATCTGTCGTTACTTCTGTAGCTACCTGATTAATTGTTGTGCTATTTTTTCCTGTATTACTTGTTGTTGTTCCAGGCATTTGGCTTACAAGTCCTGGTAGCATAAGCCACACAAGTAAAGCACCTATAATGACACCGACCAAACCACTAAAGAAATAGCCGCCTTTACCTCCGCCACCTTTCTTTTTCATGCGCTTAGTCTGCATTTCTTGCTCCTCACGCTCTAGTCTTTCTTGAAGAGGTGATTTCGGTACCTCATCATTTTTTAGGAAATCACTGTTTTTATCATCATCTTGGAAATAGCTCATGATCCTCATCCTTTCCTTTGAGTGCTATCTAATTAGTTGTTACCCTAATCTTACGATTCAAACATTAAAATCAGATGAAAAACAAATAAAATAGGCATAAAAAATAGCCGTTCAATGCATTTTTTATGCATTGAACAGCTTCAAATTTTGTCTAAATAGCCTCTGATTAAACCGTAACCAATTTCGTCGGTTCTTCTGCATCCGTATCAAATAGATGAACATGCTCACCAACAAGGATGCCACAAGATTGTAAGGTTTGTGCGACACTCATACGTGCTAGCTCTTTCATATTATTATCCTTACTCAAATGTGAAAGATAAATATTCGTCGTCTTATCAAATACAACCTCACTCATTGCAATTGCTGCATCCTCATTAGATACATGTCCTACATCACTTAAAATGCGACGTTTAATAGACCAAGGATAACGTCCCATTTGAAGCATATTGACATCATGATTACTTTCAAAGACAAATGAATCAGCGCCTCGAATAATTCCTTTCATACGATCACTGACATAGCCTGTATCAGTAATAATGACAAGCTTGCGATCATTTTCATGAAAAGTATAGAACATTGGATCTGCTGCATCGTGTGAAACAGCAAAGGATTCAACAGCTAAAGAACCAAAATGCTTCACTGTATCCATTTCAAATTCAAAACGTTGCTCTACAGGAATGTCCCCAATAAGCCCATCCATTGCCTGCCACGTTTTGGCGTTTGCGTAAATTGGTACATTATATTTCCGTGCCAGTACACCAATTCCTTTAATATGATCACTATGCTCATGTGTAACAAAGATACCACTGAGTTGCTTCATATTACGGTCGATTTTTGTAAATAACTGCTCCATCTTTTTCCCACTAAGACCCGCATCAACGATAAAAGCATGATCGTCATTCTCTACATAAATCGAATTCCCTGTACTGCCACTTGCTAAAACACTAAATCGCATTATTCAACTCCCCAGTCTTCTTCTTCGCTCTCTTGCTTGTCCTCCTGGATTTCGATGACTTTACCTTCTACTGCATTCACAAAGTACTCCTCTTTTGTCCCATCAGATAATTTCACCTGAACTTCCCATGTTGGCACCAGTACCTGAGTACGTGTCAATTTAACAAGCGTTGAGTAACCTAGTTTCATTTGTGTAATGCGAGAATCTGGCTTGAGCGGTCCTTTCGCATACAAAGTTTGAATAATTTGAAGTGGTGGAATAACGGTTTCCTGCTGTTCCATTTCTTCAATGTTATCAATCATTGTTTGCTCATACATTGTTACTTCGTTATTAGCATTCCATTTTATTTTTAATGAACCACTATAATAGAACATTCGATTGTTTGTCTTTTGGAAAAAAATTGCGACTCGTTCTTCGCGGTCTACTTTCCACAAAGCATAAGATTCACCTTCAATGATGTTTGCCAGGACAAAATCTGTAAAGCTTGCGTCATCACTTACATTACGTAATTTAACAGGCCTCATAAAAATAACACGAGCCTTTGTATTATTATCATCCTTCAATTTAACTTGCTGGTTACTATTACTAAATTCGTCTGGTGTGAATTTATGCACTTGAGCTGTCATATACGAAGCAGATTCAATATTATTTGGTAATGTGCCATAGGTAATATTATCATCCTTTAAACGGGCTTCTATTGTTCTTTCACCCGGTACCTCAATATCTTTTGCTTCATTATAGCGATTGACATAAAGTGAATACAAGAAGATGTTCAGTATTAAAAAAACGAATATAAAAATAGATTTTGTTCTATTCCAATCCATTTTTAACACCTCCTAATACTTCAGGAGTCAGTTTAGTCCATGTACCATTCCGAATAACAAACCAACAAGGTTCAAATATAAATATATTCTGTTCTTGATTTTGTGTTAAATAATAGCCCAAGACGATTTCATCGATATCAGACAGAGGAATACTGTTAGCGCTTTTTAATCTCTCTGCGATCTCCGCACCTGATGCTAATTCTTTGATTTCTTTCTCCAATGATATATCCATATCCAATGAGAAGTATGGACGCTTGTAATGGAAAATTCGACTATCTCCCCAAATCGTTGTCATTCGTGTAATAACATGATTGCTATAGACAGGGAAACCTTGCAAATACATTTGATAATCTATTTGATTTTTATTGGTATTGGATGAAGTATAGCGGAAATCTGCCGTAAATCCTCCATGCTCATTAATAAATTCAAAGCTATCCTTTAAAAGCTTGGATGGCTCGACTCTAATACTACTTTCTGCAGCAGGATAAACATAGTTTAATGATTTAAGATTTGTTTCTAAGGTCATTAACGACATACCATCTGTATATTTTTCAGAGGATGCACTTTCCACATTCCGCTGCACAATATTTGGATCTGGGAATAGCACATTTTTAAATAATTCTGGCGTAATATCCTCAATAAAATATGTATATTTTACAGATTCAATATTACTGTTCGCCAAATAAAGAGATGTATAGCCTTCTCTCTCTACTTCTTTAAAAACCTCATATTTTTTTGCAGGCTCTATGACTTCCTGTATAAATTGATTCATGTTTGGCACACTGACATGTGAGCGGAATAATGATTGGTTATTGCCACTAATGTAATACAACATTAATTCTTTGCTATTGTAATTACTCCAATCTATAATCATACGATTGAACGTTGTTTCTGGTAATTCCTTATCTGTGAACTGAAAGGTTGTGTTAAAAGCTGAAAATGGAATCTCTCCCGTAAAAAAAATTGTCATTCGATGATCTGCGCCAATAATTTGATTCACATAGTTTGCAGAAAGATTATTGTTTACAGACACCAAATCTAAAACATTCCAGCCTTTAAATACTTTCATCATATCTTTCATAGCTGCATTAGAAACTGTGCCTGTAAACTCTTCTTCAGAACGGAAAATAGCCTTGTATGGTCGAATAATATCCTCCATATCCTTTTGCGGCTTAATTAAAATTTCCTCTCCCTCTGTTTTTTCAATATATTTATAATCAGGTGTATAGGTCCAAATTAAAAAAGTTAAAATCACACTCAGCATAACAAGTAGAAATAATACAACAGATTTAACTGGCTCTATATATTTCATTCCCACTCACCTGCCTCACCAAATTCATCTGCATCATATGGTAATGTGAAGAAAATTGTTGTACCATGTCCTTCTTCACTTTCAGCCCAAATCTTACCGCCGTGTGCTTCAATCATTTCCCGCGCAATAGCTAGTCCCAAGCCTGTTCCTCCCATAGAACGAGCGCGTGCACGATCCACACGATAGAAACGATCAAAAATACGGCCAACATTTTCTTTAGGAATACCCATGCCATCATCTGAAATCATGACTTTCAACATGTCATCCTGTCCCGTAAACCCAAAGCGAATATTGCCGCCATCTGGAGAATATTTAATAGCATTGGAAATGATATTATCAATAACTTGTGTGATTTTATCCGTATCAATTTCTACATAAAAGGATGTTTCAGGGAATAATCGTTCAAATTGTACCTTGTCAGACTTAGACATTTCAAATCGGTCAATAATGCGGTTAAAGAATGAATTAAATAAGACAATATCTTTATTTAACTCATAATCTGAACTATCCATTCTTGATAACTGCAGTAAATCATTTACTAAACGAATCATACGCTCTGTTTCGGTTTGTGTCACATTTAAAAACGTAGGAGCAATATTTTCATCTTTCCATGCACCATCTGCAAGTGCCTCTAAATAACTGCGCATTGTTGTTAATGGCGTTCTTAACTCATGTGATACATTTGATACGAATTCCCGACGATCCATTTCAATCTTTTCTTGCTCTGTTATATCGTGCAAAACAGTAATCAGACCATTAATAAAGCCTGTTTCTTTTTGAATAACAGAGAAATTAGCACGAAGTATATAGGGGGCATCTGCTGTACTAAAGTTTAAATTCACGGCATCATTCATATGAATTAAGTCTTCAAAACTATATTCCTGATCAATCCCCAATACCGAGGCGATAGGACGCCCTAATGTAATATCTCTTGAAATATGCAGTAATTCCAATGCAGGGTCATTGATGAGAATAATACGTCCCTTACGATCTGTTGCAATTACACCATCTGTCATATTACTCAGAACTGAATCTAGCTTTCGACGTTCAGCTTCTGTGGTCGATTGGGCTTCCTGCAAACGGTTGGTTAGATGATTAAAGGTGATGGCTAGCTGGCCGATTTCATCTGTACCATATACACGTACCTTTCGAGAATAGTTCCCCTTCGCCATTGCCTGAGCCTGCTTTCGCATATCAGCAATTGGCTGTGTAATTGTTCTTGCCACAAGAATACCTAAGAAGATGGTAATGACCAAGGACATTGCGGTACCACCAAGGAAAATCTGATTAATATCATTCATTTGTTCAAAAACTGATTCAATATTGGCTTCAATATAGAGTACACCAATGATTTCATCGTCTGGTCCTGCACCCGCACGAATGGGATTCGCTAAAACCCACACACGATTTCTCGTCTTATTGTCCAGCTTAATAATATCAAACAGTGTTTCGGCAGATATCGCTCGACGTACAAGGTCAGTATTAGAGCGCTGACCTATTAAATTCTGGTTTTCAAGCTCAGATGTTGCAAGTATTCTTTGTCTATTGTCAATGACACGAATTTCTAAAATATCACCATTTGAAACATCCCTTAAACCAGTAGAAAACTCCATAACAATTGACTTTAGGCTCTCCTCTAGTTTAGGCATGCTTTCATCGCGTTCCTTTAAAATTTCCTCACGAAGACTATATTGCATCAAGTCAACTCGCTGAAAAATGGAATCTTGGAAGTTGCTCTTCAAATTTCTTTCTAACTCACGAGCGAAATAGATACCGATAATTTGTAAAGCAAGCAATATTAATAAAATATAAATCAGCACTAGTTTTACATGAATGGATTTAAAGAAGCTCACTTTCTGCATTCCTATTACTCCTGTTCAGGATTTCGTAAATAATAACCTACACCACGTCGCGTGACAATCCAAGCGGGATGACTAGGATTATCCTCAATTTTTTCACGTAAACGGCGAATTGTTACATCAACAGTTCGTACATCACCAAAGTAATCATAGCCCCATACTGTTTGTAGGAGGTGCTCCCGTGTCATTACTTGTCCAATATGTTTCCCTAAATAATGAAGTAACTCAAATTCTCGATGTGTCAATTCAATTGCTTCATCACGCTTCATTACTAAATAGGCATCTGGTTGAATAACAAGCGAACCTACGACAATCTCATTCGACTCTTCCTCAGCCTCTTCTGTAGCTGGAGCGACTACTTGTAAACGGCGCATATTGGCCTTTACACGTGCAATCAGCTCTCTTGTACTAAATGGCTTTGTGACATAATCATCTGCACCCATCTCTAATCCTAATACTTTATCAATTTCAGAGCCTTTAGCTGTTAGCATAATAATCGGAAAATCATATTTTTTACGTACTTCTCTACAAACTTCCATGCCATCACGCTTTGGCAGCATAATATCTAAAAGCATTAAATCTGGTTGCTCTTCCTCTACTTTCTTTAATGCCTCATCACCATCATAAGCACAAATAACTTTATAGCCTTCTTTTATTAAATTAAATTGCAAAATATCTGCGATTGGTTTCTCATCATCAACAACTAAAATTGTTTTATTCATACATACTCTCCCTTTCGCTTCTTATCTATTCTTAAACAATGTGTATTTGTAAATTCACTACTCTTAACTCTATCATGCTTTCGGATTCTATGCATTAATCGATATTCAATCCCTCTATTACTGTGACAAAAAGCGATGTAATTCAACAATTATTTCTCGGGAAATAATAGAAAAAGACAGTCCATTATTCGGACTGCCTTCTATTCAACATGTTTTATCGGCCTACATAAGATAACGGATTTTCTAATGAACCGTTCTTTTCAACTTCAAAGTGCAAATGTGTACCTGTCGAATTTCCAGTGGAACCCATAATACCAATCACAGAACCTTTTTCCACTACTTGTCCGACTTCAACATTAATTGAAGATAAATGTCCATAAAGTGTTGTAAAACCATTATTATGATTAATAACAATACGATTACCATAGGTGCCAGAAGTGCCAGCAGCAACCACTACACCATTATCAGCAGCCAAAATATTATAGTTACTTGGTCGAGCGATATCAATACCACGATGGAAGGCTCCCCAACGTTCACCCATACCACTTGAAATATAGCCCCCGACTGCTGGCCATGCAAATTCTCCAGTTCCACGTGAAGAAATAACCTTTGTACCAACTACTTCAATTTCATCTACTGGTTGTTGAAGTATTTTTTCCTCTAAGGCAACTTTTGATGTCTGTGTACCATTTTCAGATGTTAATGCATAAGTTGTTTCTTTTTTTCCATTAACACCTTCTTGCTTGATGACCTTTTCACCTTTATACATTGTAGGATCTTCTTCAATTACTTTTTTAAACGGAATGACTTCCGCAACTTTCTTTTCCTTTTTTACTTCAAGTGTCACAAATGGCTTTGCCACAGTAACATTTAATTCTTGTCCAATTTGTAAAACTGTATCTACTGTGATATCCGGATTGAGAGCTAGTAGTTCACTTGTTGTTAAATTATGTTTTTTAGCAACTGACCCTAACACATCTCCTGATTCAATTTTGTATGTTTCTTGCTCAAGATAACCTGTCATTAAAAACTTCACGGCTTGCTCAGGTGATAATATATCAGTGGGTGTCACTTTTTGTGATAACCCTGAAACGCCTTGTTTAAAAGAAACATTTAGAAGTCTAGACTCACCATCTTTTAATTCTGGTAGATTATTGCTAGCTTGGCGTTTTGATAAGTTATCTAATTCTTGCTGGGAAACATATTGTAGCTTTAACATTTGAACAGTTTTCTCATAAGCTTCTGTATTCTTTAGTGATACTACTGGTTTGTGATTTACTAATAATGTAAAGGCATCTGATTTGGCCACTAAAGATTGCTTAAGTTTTGATAATGTTTCTGCATCTTTTGTTTCGTTTGTAAATACTTGTTCTGGGATTATTTTAACAGCTGAGCTAGCATCAATGGATAAACCTTTGAATTGCTGACTTGCCACTTTTTCTTTTGATGCAATTATTTCTTGAATTGCTTTCTCATCAGATACTGCACCAATATATTCATTCCCCACATAGACGTGGTAAATTTTATTTAAGTTTTCTTTGTTATATTCCTTAGCAAATCCCATGTTAATCGTTAGGCTTGTCATTAAAACTACAACGATTGAAGCCTTTTTAAAAGAAGAAAAATTGTAGGTGAATCTATTGTTTTCTTCTTTTCTCTTCCAAAACGAATTCATCAATAAAGCCCCTTCCAACTTTACCCTACTGTAGGATGATTTACCCACAAGGATTTTTTGCACCCCTATAATGTACCATAAAGAAAATGACGTTTGAACGATTTAACTCTTTTGTAATGTAAATGTATTATTTATCTACTTATTGTTACATAGAATATATTTTATATAGTTTATAAATACTGTAATTTTATTCATATATTGGTTCTCAAAATTAATTTAACTATCATCGTTATACTATTCTAAAATTTTTTTCAAGGGAATTTTGACTTAATACTTTTTACTTTTTTAATATTCCGATAAAATATATATAGAAGGTACACTATTTGATTGGAGCGATTAAATTGAGTGATTCACAAACCGCTGATATCACAACAAAAGTGTTGAGATCTCAGAAAAATAGCATGCGAAAAGTTTTTGCAAGAATTATTATGGTTTCGCTAGGCGCGATTATAATGGCATTGGGCTTGGAACTGTTTTTAGTACCCAACCACATTATGGATGGTGGCATCGTAGGTGTTTCCATTATCACATCTCACTTATTAAAATTACCCCTTGGTATTTTCATCTTCATTTTAAACTTACCTTTTATTTTTTTAGGCTATAAACAAATTGGTAAAACCTTTGCATTGTCCACAGGTCTAGGTATTACCGTACTCTCTTTTTCAACACTTGCCTTACATAATATCCATCCATTTACGGAAGACACATTATTGGCAACAGTCTTTGGAGGAATGATTTTAGGAGTTGGTGTCGGTATTGTCATTCGTTATGGAGGTTCATTGGATGGAACTGAAATACTAGCTATTTTAGCAAATAGCAAGACACCTTTTTCAGTTGGAGAAATCATCATGTTCTTCAATATCATTATTTTTACGGTGGCAGGATTTATTTTTAATTGGGAGCAAGCCATGTACTCCATCATTGCATACTATATTGCCTATAAAATGATTGATATTGTTATTCAAGGATTGGAAGAATCAAAATCTGTTTATATCATAAGTGATGAAATTGATGAAATTGGACAAACGATTATGGATCGACTTGGTCGTGGTGTTACTTTCCTTCACGGAGAGGGAGCTTATACGGGGAATGACAAGAAAGTCATATTTACCGTTATAACTCGTTTAGAAGAATCTAAATTGAAAACAATCGTCGCTGAAATAGATGACAATGCTTTTCTAGCCATCGGTAATATCGCCGAGGTAAAAGGTGGTCGCTTTAAGAAGAAAGATATTCACTAAAAAAGGGCATGCCGCATTTGGCACGCCCTTTTCATTTTATTTCATTATGCTTCCCAAACATCCACTAACACGTTTGTTTGCTCACGTGCAGGTCCAACAGAGAAAGTAGCAATTTGAATGCCTGTTAGTTCGCTGATACGCTCCACATAGCGGCGTGCATTTTCAGGTAGCTCTTCTAAAGTTCTGCAGCTTGTTACATCCTCAGACCAGCCTGGAAGCTCCTCATAAATTGGCTCACATTGTTCAATAATATGAAGATTTGCTGGATACTCTGTGATTGTTTCACCTTTATAGTTATAGGCTGTACAAATTTTTACTGTTTCTAAGCCCGATAAAACATCGATAGAGTTAAGAGCAAGATGAGTAATGCCACTTACACGGCGTGAGTGACGAACAACGACTGTGTCGAACCAGCCTACACGACGTGGACGACCTGTTGTTGTACCGTATTCGCGACCAACCTCACGAATTTGTTGACCTACTTCATCAAACAATTCTGTTGGGAATGGTCCATCTCCTACTCGAGATGTATAGGCCTTAGATACACCAATAACACTTGTTACGCGTGATGGCCCAACACCTGCACCAATCGCTACTCCTCCAGCTACAGGATTTGAAGATGTTACATATGGATACGTACCTTGATCGACATCAAGTAAAATTCCTTGTGCACCTTCGAATAGCACTTTACCGCCCTCATCAAGGACATCGTTCAAAATTTTAGATGTGTCCGTAACATACTTGGCAATTTCTTGTCCGTAACCATAGTATTCCTCAAAAATTTCTTCGAATGTTACGCCTTCAACTTCATAGAATTTCTCAAATAACTTATTTTTAATGGCTAAATTATGACGTAGTTTTTCCTCAAAGATTTCCTTATCAAGTAAGTCAGCCATACGAATCCCAATACGTGCTACTTTATCTTGATAACAAGGTCCAATACCTTTACAAGTTGTGCCGATTTTATTGTCTCCACGACTTTCTTCATCCGCAATATCTTGTTTAATATGATAAGGCAAAATCACATGCGCACGATTAGAAATACGTAGATTATCTGTATTAATACCACGCTCTTGTAAACCTTTAAGCTCTGTTACTAATGATTTGGGATTCACAACTAATCCATTACCAATTACTGAAGTTTTATCTTTATAGAAGATCCCTGATGGAATTAAATGTAATTTATAAGTTTCACCATCAATTTTAATGGTATGTCCTGCATTATCTCCACCGGCAAAACGAGCGATGGCATCGGCTTTGTGCGAAAGGAAATCTGTAATTTTACCTTTTCCTTCGTCTCCCCACTGTGTTCCTACAACTACTACTGATGTCATAATCAGCACCTCCGTTAGATACCTTTGTATCTCAATTTTCAAGCCTCAATTATTGTAACAATGATAGAAACAACTCGTCAATAAAAAATAGTGAAAAAACACGAACATAAAATCAAAAAATCTGATTCAACGTTCGTGTTTAATAACAGAATGGTATGAATATTATCGAACATTCAGATTAAATTATTCTAAGGGTAATATTTCATTCCTAATAGGCAACTTATCTGAATGACGAGTAACTTGACTAATCACGTGGCGGTGGAGGTGGCATTTGTGACCAATCCACATTAATGAATTTATTGAATTCTTTTTTAAAGGCCAATGTAACGGTTCCTGTTGGACCATTACGTTGTTTCGCAATGATAATTTCGATCATATTTTTATTCTCAGATTCTTTATCGTAATAATCATCACGGTATAAAAACGCAACAATATCAGCATCTTGCTCAATACTTCCCGATTCACGTAAGTCACTCATCATTGGCCGTTTATCTTGTCGTTGCTCAACACCACGAGATAACTGTGATAACGCAATAACAGGTACCTTTAATTCACGGGCTAATCCCTTTAAGGAACGGGAAATCTCTGATACCTCTTGCTGACGGTTTTCTCCTGGCTTGCCGCTCCCCTGAATCAACTGTAAATAATCAATTAAGATCATTCCTAGTCCATTCTCCTGAGCTAAACGACGACATTTCGCACGGATTTCATTGATACGTACACCTGGAGTATCATCAATAAAAATCCCTGAATTCGATAAACTACCCATTGCCATAGTTAGTTTACCCCAATCTTCCGTAGTTAAAGCACCTGTACGTAAAACTTGTGCATCTATATTTCCTTCTGCACAAAGCATACGCATGACCAGTTGCTCTGCACCCATCTCTAAAGAAAAGATTGCAACATTTTCACGAGCTTGTACAGCAACACTTTGCGCAACATTCAATGCAAAGGCGGTTTTCCCTACAGATGGACGAGCAGCAACAATGATTAAATCGTTGCGTTGAAAGCCAGCAGTAATGTTATCTAAATCACGGAAGCCAGTCGGGATACCCGTTACTTCTCCCTTTTGTGATTGAAGTTGCTCAATATTATCGAAAGTTTCCACTAGCACATCTTTAACATGCTTAAAGTCACCTGCATTCTTTCGATTGGCAACCTCCATCATTTTCTTCTCTGCCTCGCCTAATAATGCCTCTACTTCGTCTTCACGTGTATAGCCGTCCTCGACAATTTTCGTAGCCACTCGAATCAATCGACGTAAGAGGGCCTTTTCCTCAACGATTTTGGCATAATGAGCGACATTGGCAGCTGTAGGGACAGCATTGGCGAGCTCTAGTAAATAAGAAAGCCCGCCAACGTCCTCAATCTCTTTTTTAGCTGATAATTCTTCTGTAACTGTTACAACATCTATCGCTTTTCCTTGATCACTTAAGCGCAACATCGTTTCGAAAATTTTCTTATGGGCATTTAAATAAAAATCATCTGCCAATAAAATTTCTGATGCTGTTATTAATGCCTGTGGCTCAAGGAAGATAGCACCGATAACCGATTGCTCCGCCTCCCGGTTATGCGGTGGAACGCGGTCCATCATCGGTTCACTCATGGATTGTCGCTCCTTATTCTTCCGTTACATGTACTTTTAACGTTGCTGATACTTCATGATGTAGTTTTACAGGAACATTTGTAAAACCAAGTGAACGAATCCCATCAGGTAAAGTCATTTTACGTTTGTCAATTTTAATGCCGTGCACTTTTTGTAATGCATCAGCAATTTGCTTTGTAGATACTGAGCCAAATAAGCGGCCACCATCACCTGATTTTGCTTTTAGCTCAACTGTTAGTGCTTCTACTTTTTCCTTTAGTGCTTGTGCTTCAGCTAATTCAGCAGCAGCATTTTTTGCCTCTAATTTCTTTTGCCCCTCTATTTGGCTTAAAGCTTGCGCATTTGCTTCCGCTGCATAGCCATTCTTGATTAAGAAATTTTGTGCATAGCCATCAGCTACGTTTTTAATTTCACCTTTTTTCCCTTTTCCTTTAACGTCTTTTAAAAATACTACTTTCATTAGTCAGAACTCCCTTCAAAGACCTCATTTATGGCCTCTTCTAAATGTTTTTTCACACCATCGATGGATTTAGCATCTATTTGGCAGGCAGCATTCGTTAAATGTCCACCGCCGCCAAGCCTCTCCATAATTAGCTGTACATTGACCTCGCCAAGTGATCGTGCACTTATACCAATTTTGCCATCTGCCCGATGTGCAATGACAAAGGATGCACTAACATCCTTCATCGTTAGTAAAATATCGGCAGTTTGCGCAATTAAGACAGAGTCATACACTTTTGATTCCTCACCTACAGCAACAGCTACTCCTGGTTTTACGAACTTAACTGTTTGCACAATCTTGGAGCGCTCTATATATGTGTCCACGTCCTCCTTCAAGAGACGTTGGACTAATACTGTATCTGCTCCATTTGTTCGTAAATAAGAAGCTGCTTCAAATGTACGTGCTCCTGTTCGAAGTGTAAAGCTTTTGGTATCAACGATAATACCCGCTAGTAATGCAGTAGCTTCTAGCATATTAATTTTTGCACGCTTCGGCTGATATTCTAGTAACTCTGTCACTAGCTCAGCTGTGGACGACGCATATGGCTCCATATAAACGAGTGTAGGATTCTCGATAAAGTCCTCACTTCGACGATGATGGTCGATTACAACCACCTTTTCAGCTAATTTCAATAGGTGTGCATCAATTACTAAATTCGGCTTGTGTGTATCAACAATAACGAGCAACGATTTCTCAGTCATTTTACCAGCGGCTTCCTCCGGTGTAAGGAAATTTTCATAGAAATCTGATTTACTCTCTATTTCATTCATTAACCGTGTAACGCTACCATTTAATTCATCAAAATTGATAATGACATAACCCTTTACATCATTCATTTGTGCCATTTTCCGTACACCTACAGAAGCACCAATGGAGTCCATGTCAGGATTTTTATGTCCCATAACAAACACTTGATCACTGTCTTGAATTAAATCGCGTAATGCATGTGAAATAACGCGCGCTCTAACACGTGTACGTTTTTCGACTGGATTTGTTTTTCCACCATAGAATTTAAGTTTTCCAGTAGGTTGCTTTATCGCCACTTGGTCTCCACCCCGTCCTAATACAAGATCAAGACTGGATTGTGCCAACTCACCAAGCTCCACTAATGAGGATGATCCAGCTCCTACACCAATACTTAATGTTAATGATAAATTCTTTTGAGCTGTTTTTTCTCGAATGGTATCTAATATAGCAAATTTTTTCTTTTCTAGCTCCGTTAAAATGGATTCATTTAATACTGCTAAGAAACGATCTGATGATATTCGTTTGACAAATACACCATGCTCTGCAGCCCATTCATTGACAATTGAAGTAACCATTGTGTTGGTTAAACTACGTGGTTGATCGTCCATGGCTTGCGTGATTTCATCGTAATTATCGACAAACAATATAGCGATTACTGTACGGTCTGCATAGTATTGCTTTTCAATGGCAATCTGTTCAGTTATATCAAAGAAATACAGTAGTCGTTCCTCTTTTTTATAATAAACACGATATTTCCGATCACGTAGTGTAATCGTCGCCTCATTAGTCTCCTCGGTCTTCATTAATACATAGATGTCATCAGATATATTTACAATACCTTCTCCAACTAATGATTCCATATTTAAAATGCCTTGCATATATGGATTAGACCATTCGATTTCGTACTGCTCATTAACCAGCAGTATCCCAATTGGCATTTCAAGTAGTGCCTCTTCCCCTACTTTTTTCATACGGAAGGAGATAGATTCAATGTGCTTTTCTGTTTCCTCAAAAGCTATCTTCTCTACCTTCCATGTGTAGGCCATCAGTAAAACAAAACCTACACCATAACCGATACCTATCCCGATATTCCAAATACATAGAAGCACGAACGTCACAGTTCCAAATATGGAAAGAACAAAAAGCGGATAGCGAATTGGTCGTTTTCTAAAAGTCCCCATTACAATCAGCCCCTTATTCTTTAGTCTTCCCCTTTACAAGTGAACGTACGTCAAAACCTAAATCAACAATACCGAGTAAGATCATAAAGGATGATAGTGGAATGGCTAACAAAGTAGCTACCCATTTAACTCCGTTTGGCATCCCTTTTCTAGAGATAAAATAATGGATAAAAGATATTCCCTGTAGAATAAGTAACAACCATAAAATATAAGAAACATTTAATACAATGATATCTAACGTAGAACCAGCCTCAGGACGCATGAATAAATTAATGCATAACACAATCATGTAATACCATAAAATAGAGCGTGGTAATCGCATATTTTGGAACGGAGCAAATTTTGGAACATCTACCCCTAGTCGTTTTAGAGCTGGTAAATTGACTGTAATAATAATAAATGCAGCAAAAAATGCTGAAATTGTTATTGTTGCAGGCATAGTCAGTTCAATTGTTTTAAACATTGCCTCAAGCTGTTCTGGATTTATGGCTACTTGACCTGTTACATTCTTCGCAAATTCATTAGATTGCTCATAATTTTTACGTGCCATCTCTAAACTCATGCTTATGAAGTCAATTCCTGAAAGCTTTACATAGGCAATATAAACGATTGCCATCGAGAGGAGATTAGCAATCCCCGTGGACATAAATAAATAAAGCTTACTCTTCTTCAAATAAATAGCGTTACCCATAACGACACCTATTAACCCTAAAATAAAGGCAAATGGCAGCATGGATATTCCGCTCGTTATAGTGGTTAGGATACAGCCTACTATTGCTACGAGTATTGATGTGGAACGCTTGTAATTTGCGCTATACCAAGCAATCGGTAGTGGAGCGAATAATAAAGCTACTATAAAGATGAATGGTACATATGCAGAAATTAGCATTAAAATTGTAAAAAGTGCAACCATCATTGAGCCTTGTACAAGCGCTTTTGTTTGATTATTCGGCATTGAAAACCTTCCTTTTTTTCAGTCAAACTTACTACCCTTTATTGTACCATTTTTTCATAGTATTGAACAAAAATCACTTAGATCACTATGTACATTGTCATTATTTTTTCAATTTTAATTCAGGCCTTTACCTAAGTGGCTGGTAATTCTCTTTTAACCATAACAAAAAACCAGCATACTCGATACGAATATCGTAATATGCTGGTATTCAAAATTGATGTAAGGTCAGTTACCTTAACGTCATCAATCTTATTTATCTTCTGCTACGAATGGAAGTAATCCCATGATACTAACTAATTTAACTAAATTCAACATAAATTCCGTACCCAACAATACTACCAAGAGTAATAAGTATCCTCGTCAATGTTTGGTTTCTAATCTATCCTGTAGATTTTTCTACTAGTTCTTCTTTTCTCCAGTTAACTTAGTTCTTTGTACAGTAGTATTACATCTCGATTATTTTAATTAAGCTTTAATGAAATAGAATTTGATTTTAAAGAATTTGATTCTTGAGTTACAGCAATATCTTGTTGTTCAGAGCTTCCATCTGTATATTTTACAATGACTTTGATTATTATGTCGTCATCTATTACCAAATTGCCATCATGAGGAATTGCAATTGAATATTGATATTTATCCTGTTCATTATACTCAACTGTATAGGTATTTCCAATTTCCTTTGTACCGTTGTATATATCTGAACCAGGCGAACTTCCAATCATAAATATCTTTTCTGATAATAACCAGTCTTTGTCTGCATATTCTTTAGCTGTAAGTGTAACATCCTCTATAAACTTGCCTTTGCTAATGGTATAAGTGACTGAGTCGATATGTTCTCCACTTATATTTAGCATAAGCTTTGTAAAGATTAAATTACCTACATCTCCAGTTATATCAGTTGTACTACCTCTAGCTTCAGTTGATAATTTAAAAGTAGCTTTATCTGATGAAAGTTTGGTATTTGGCTGATTCCCATCATCACTCAATGCATAAGCTGTGATTGTAAAATTTGCGACTTGAAAGTTTCCATTATTATTGAAAAACGGAATACCTATCATAATTAACAATAGGAATCCAAATGCACAAGCTACAGAAATCCGCCTTTTAAAATTTTTCTTTTCTATAATATTGCAATTCTTTTTCACACGATTTTTCATAGTTTTTGGCATTTCAATAGTATTAACAGCTTCTTTAATCTTATCAAAGTTCATCATTCATTCTCCTTTCGATATTTTTCTCGAATAAGCTCTCTTCCACGTTGTAATCGCTTTTTAACTGCTGAAGTAGTAATGCCAAGTATTTTTGTTATTTCATCTACTTTATAGCCCTCTACATAATAAAGTAACAAGACAATCTTATGTTTATTTGGCAATCTCATAAGATGTTCAATTAAACCATAGTTTTCATCATCCTTACAATATAGTTGTAAATCATTGATATCCATATGTTTACGAATAATATTGTACCTTCTCATATTCTTGCAGCGATTTGTAGCAATAGTAATCAACCATGCTTTCTCATGTTCTGAATCGTTAAATGGTGGAGATTTAGTTAGATAGGTAATAAAAGTGTCTTGTACGACATCCTCTGCATCATTCTCATTGCATAGAATAACAAGACACATTCTAAAAAGCATATTTCCATATTTATCAACAATTCGTTCTATATCTAGTTCGTTCGACCAAACTAATTGTTGCAACATCCATCAACTCCTTTCACTTATAACACACATGAAGTTACCATTTGGTGACATTTTAAATAAAATAATTTTAGAAAATAATCTTACCTAAAAACTAATCGATGCAAAAAAATTGGAAAAATATTTTCCAATAGTCTTCTATCCGAATCTAATCTTATTATATTGTGTAATTAGAATGTCATTTTAGGTACCTATCGTTGATACTTTGCTATATCTATCGTTCTCTTAAATAAAACAAGCCCACCAAATAGGTGAGCTTGAAATAATTTTACATTTGATAATTTATTCAACCCAAGCAGAAACTGTTCCCCTGTAATATCCTCTCCAAGTGCCATTTGTAAGTTTTTCTGTTTTGTAAAGATTTATCCAACCCTTATACCAATATGATCCACTGAATGCTTCATAATAATAGGTTGCTGGTACATTGCTGTGAGTTGAATAAGTTTGAGGAGAAGGGATATCCACGTCCTTATAAAGATAGAAACCGAAAGGAGAGATTGAGTCATCTGGATAATCATCTCCTGCTAAAGATAGATTTACTTCCCCAACAATATTAGTTTCAAATTTCTCGCTTTGAACAACTTCTGCGGCATTAGTTGAACTAGTAGATGCAAAAAACATAAGTACAACAAGCATCATTGCTGCCAATTTACTTAATTTAAACATAATTTCCACTTACCCCTTAATTTGTAATTTGCACAACTATAATATATATGATAACGGTTTTTTCGTCAACGATAATTCTGAATTTTCTGAGTTATAAGGAAATAAAAACACGCCTGTTTAAGGGAAAAAGGAAACTATCTTGAAAACAATAAATAACAAATCTATGCATGAATTGACATATATTCTAGGGGGTAAATATATGTTAATGATTAGATAAAAATCATTGAGTTGCGTATGCAGCTCTTTTTTTCTTATTGAACTAACCTGGTGCTTTAGTTCAATAACGATCTTCAACAATCGTGCACGATTGTTGAATAATCCTAACTTTCCTTTATAGCAACAATATTTGAGAAACAGTATAAATAAAAAAAAGCACCACAAAGGTTATGAAAACCTTGTTGTGCTTTTATTAATAAATAAATTTTATTTATCTTCTGCTACGAATGGAAGTAATCCCATGATACGAGATACTTTGATAGCTGAAGTTAATTTACGTTGGTACTTAGCGCTAGTGCCAGTTACGCGACGTGGTAAAATTTTACCGCGCTCAGAGATGAATTTTTTTAATAAATCTACATCTTTGTAGTCGATGTGCGTAATATTGTTTGAAGTGAAGTAGCAAACTTTACGGCGTTTGCGGCCTCCGCGACGTGGTGCCATAGTGTGTCTCCTCCTTATCTTTTTTATCATTTAGAAGCATTAGAATGGAAGATCATCCTCAGATACTTCTATTGGCCCTTTGCTATTCGCAAATGGATCCTCATCTACACGTGTATAATTCGGCTGATTCATAGGTGGTTGATTTTGCTGATACGAATCGCCGCCATAGGAACCCTGCCCTGGCATAGCGCCACTAAACTGTTGTTGTGGTTGACCACCGCCATATGACGGTTGGTTATTACCGTAAGTTTGTCCACCATATTGAGGAGCAGGAGCACCGCTACCATTACGGGGTTCTAAAAACTGTACGCTATCCGCCACGACATCTGTTGTGTATACTCGCTTACCATCTTGTCCTTCATAACTGCCTGTCTGGATACGACCTTCTACCCCAATTAAACTTCCTTTTCGCATGAAGTTCGCTAGGTTTTCAGCCTGTTTACGCCAAGCAACACAGCTAATGAAATCAGCTTCGCGTTCACCTTGTTGATTTGAGAATGCACGGTTTACAGCTACTGTAAATCTTGTAGACGCAACTCCATTCGGTGTATAACGTAGCTCAGGATCTTTTGTTAGTCTTCCAACTAATACGACACGGTTAATCATCAGAATACAACCTCCTTTTCAGCGTTTTGTAAAAAATTAATTATTAAGCTTCTTCGCGAACTGCAATGTGGCGAATGATGTCTTCGCTGATGTTAGCAAGACGTGTATACTCGTTGATTGCATCTGAAGTAGCGTTTACTTTTACGATTTGGTAGTAACCTTCGCGGAAGTCTTGAATTTCATAAGCTAAGCGGCGTTTGCCCCACTCTTTTGATTCGATGACTTCTGCACCGTTAGAAGTTAACATTTCGTTGAAACGTTCAACTAAAGCTTTCTTCGCTTCGTCTTCAATGTTCGGACGTACGATGTACATTAATTCGTATTTTCTCATCTGTTTACACCTCCTTATGGACTTAGGCTCTCCTAATTAAGGGAGCAAGGAGCAAGTAATTAATTATTACTCACATCAATGAATTGTAACATATAGGTACATGTCTTTCAAGTCACAAACTAATAATTCGTTATATAATGGCAGTATATTTCATTATCTATGAAAGGAGTGCCTTCATGTTAACCAACGATAAGGAGCCTATCGTTATCGAATTAGATTTAAAGAAGTTAATGATCGACAATTTTGTGATTACAAGTGGTCTTGTCATATTATTTATTGCCATTCAATATATTTGCTTTAAAGATTTCCATTTTTCTTTTTGGAAGATGATTGGTGGCACAGCACTATTTGTTGTGCTGTATATAATTTTTATTATCCTACACGAGGCTTGTCATTTAATTGGCTTTATGATTTTTGGCAGAGTTCCCTTTAAAGCTTTAAAATATGGCATAAATTTAGAGCAAGGTATTGCCTATGCAACTACTGAGCAACCTCTCCCCAACCATGCTATGAAAAAAGCTTTATTACTGCCATTCTGGACGACTGGAGTACTTCCAACCATTGTTGGGTTTTATCTTAACAGTACTGTTTTAATATTGATAGGGGCGGTGTTAATAGCTGGAGCTGTAGGCGATTTTGCCATGTATAAAGAGCTACGTAAATATCCACGTAATGCTATCGTACAGGATGATCCTAAATTACCAAAGCTGTATGTTTATCTATTGCAGGAAAAGGATCATCATTAAAATAAGACTACATAATTAAATAGAATCTGTAGATTAGAAATGAACAACTACAGATTCTATTTATACTTTAAGGAGTTAAAAATCCATGCTGGGCTGCTGTATATAAATTTCTCCAAATACGGTTAATCGTAGATGTTTCTGTAATAGCATCCATACCAAGACAGCGTATTAAATTATTCGCTATCTCTAAGCAAGCAGCAGCTATATCCTTAGCCAATTGAGTAAATTGTGATAATTCCTCTTCCGTTAATTGTTCACCTTTTTGATGCTGTTGCCAAAAGACAGATAATGTTGCATAAAACTGTTCCTCGCATTGCTTGAAACGTTTATGCTGCTGCATCCATAAAAATTGGAAGGCTCCAATTCGCTCAGTTCTGCTTCCATCATGATTTCGTTGCTTCATTAAAGCAAAAGCTTCTTCTAAAAAATTCTCTGTCATCCCAAGACAAACGCCTAAAAAAGAAGCCTGTGCAAAAGTGGTAAATGGAAAGCTATGTACTGAATTGCCATAATCATTTCTGATGACCCCTAATTGAAAAGTAGCTTCCTGTGGCACCCAAACATTGTTTACACGGATTGTATGACTAGCTGTTGCCTTTAAACCCATTGCAGACCAATCATTTAAAATCTCTACATCATGTGGATTTACTGAGCAGCTAATAATTTTTTCGGTTTTGATACCATCTTCTTCAATTAAACAATTCATCGTAAATGTTGAAGCATAGTTAGAACCACTGCAATACTTCCATTGCCCTGTTACATAATAGCCACCAATTGTTTTTACAGCTATCCCTGTTGGATATCCACTACCTGCTATAACTGCTTCTTTAGGAGAATAGATTTTTTCACAAATTTCCTTATTGAATGTTGGAATAAATGCGTTTCCACCTGTACCAATAGTAATGAGCCATCCGAAATTGCCATCAAGCGCAGACATCTGCTGAAATATCTTTACACCTTCTACTAAATCTAAATCCTTACCACCTAATTCTCTTGGAGTGAACAATTTGAATAATCGTTGTTCATAAATATAATCTAAGACATCTTGTGGTAGCATCCCCAGTTGCTCAAACTCTAAACCACGTTCCTTAATTTGCACAGGATTCATTCATAAGTCGCCTCCATACATTAAAAATTCTGATAACTAAGCAATCGAAAAAGGGCAACCATTTTAGATTGCCCTTGTAAGTTTTTTATACATTAAAGCGGAATAACATAATATCGCCATCTTGTACTTCATATTCTTTACCTTCAAGACGTACTTTACCAGCTTCCTTAGCCGCTGCTTGCGAACCTGCCTCAAGAAGATCATCATATGCCACTGTTTCTGCACGAATAAAGCCGCGCTCAAAGTCAGTATGAATAATACCTGCACATTGAGGTGCCTTCATTCCTTTACGGAACGTCCAGGCACGTACCTCTTGTACACCTGCAGTGAAGTAAGTAGCTAGTCCTAATAAGTCATAAGAAGTACGAATTAGTTGATCTAAACCAGATTCTTTAATTCCTAATTCTTCTAAGAACATAGCTTTTTCTTCATCATCTAACTCAGAAATTTCTTCTTCGATTTTTGCACAAATAGTAATGACCTGTGCACCTTCAGCGGATGCATACTCACGTACTTTTTTCACATACTCGTTGTTGTCTGCATCTGCTACTTCATCTTCTGAAACGTTTGCTACATAAAGCATTGGTTTAATTGTTAGCAGATGAAGACCTTTAATTACCTTTAATTCATCATCTGATAGCTCAGCTGCTCTAGCTGGTTTACCGTTTTCTAGTTGCTCTTTAATTTTCAGAAGCACTGGCTCCTCTATCATAGCCTCTTTATCTTTTTGTTTCGCCATTTTGCTAACTCGTTGTAAACGTTTATCCACAGATTCTAAGTCAGCTAGTGCAAGCTCTAGATTAATCACTTCAATATCGTCAATTGGATCTACTGCACCAGAAACGTGAGTAATGTTTTCGTCTACAAAACAACGTACTACTTGACAAATTGCGTCTACTTCACGAATATGAGCTAGGAACTTATTTCCTAATCCTTCACCCTTAGAAGCACCTTTAACAATTCCAGCGATATCTGTAAATTCAAATGCAGTTGGCACAGTTTTTTTCGGTACCACTAATTCTGTTAATTTATCTAAACGTGCATCAGGTACTTCAACTATACCAACGTTTGGATCGATCGTTGCGAATGGATAGTTTGCAGCCAATGCACCCGCTTTTGTTATTGCGTTAAATAATGTTGATTTCCCCACGTTAGGTAAACCAACGATTCCAGCTGTTAATGCCATGGATGGACACAACCTTTCTATACTCAGTTCAAATTTTCTCTCATATAACCTTATCTATTATATTGATTCACTCAGAAAAAGTCTAATATGCCTGATGTTACAACTCTTCCGCAGAAAATAAAACCTTTTTCATTTTTTTCTCAAATTCACGACGTGGAATCATGACACTATGCTGACATCCTTCGCATTTGATACGTACATCCGCCCCCATACGAATAATTTTCCATTTGTTGGTGCCGCATGGATGTTGTTTTTTCATTTCAACAATATCATTTAAACCAAATTTTTTTGCCTCCATCTTACACACTTCTCCCCTCATCTTTGCCATAGAACATCATTTTTGGATAGACCATTGGTATATTATTTTCTTCAAAGAGTTTCGTAATATCGCGGCGTATGGTACGTGCTACTCCATATTGTTGCTGCGGTAATGTTTCAGCAACTATACGAATGGTTACTTCTGTCCCTTTAACATTTTGCACACCTAGAAATACTGGAGCTGCAATTAATTCTTTATGCATCTTAGGCAATGTCTCTAAATACTTATTAATAATCCCTTCTGCTTTCTCAAAGTCAGCATCCGTAGCCATTTGTAAATCTATAAAAATTTTAGAGTTGTTAACAGAATAATTGACGACTTCGCCTATGGCACCATTGGGAATGATGAACTGTTCACCAGTAGCACCATTAATTTTTGTTGTGCGTAAGCCAATTTCTACAACTGTACCTTCTGCAGCATTTATTTTTATATAATCACCTACACCAAACTGGTCTTCAAAAATAATAAAGAATCCAGTAATAACATCCTTTACTAAGCTTTGAGCACCAAAACCTATTGCTAAACCAACAATTCCTGCACCCGCTAATAAACCTGCTACCTTAATATTTAAGGAAGAAAGTATACCAATGATTGCAGAGAAATAAACGACATAGGAAATCACGCTTTGTAATAATCTTGAAATTGTTCGTTGGCGTCGGTCTGAGTGGCTCAATGGTGAACGCATACGGATTAAAAATACTTTTTTAATAAATTTTTTACCTAATTTTACAGCTATCCACGATACTAATAGAATGAGCAAAATTTCTATAGATGCATCAATAACTTGTTCCCAAAGATCCTCAGATGTGAGCTTGTCCCAGTATTTTTCCATTAACTTTTTATTCTTTTCCATCATTACCACCTCTTGAATAACTTGCTAAAAATTTGCGTATACTGCATAAAAATTGAGCACTTCTAAAAATAAAAAGAAAGTGAGTTTTTTTATGAATACTATACCAAATTTGTTACTACCTTATTCCCTTCATCATGAGAGTAAAAATGCTGTTTGGCAATTAAGTACATTATTTTTAGAACATATACCGTTTCATCATGAAAGACTAATTTTTTGTTGTATTGGCAGTGACCGATGTACAGGTGATACCCTTGGGCCATTAACTGGTAGCTTTTTAAAAAAATCTGTTAGCTTTCCTTATGAAATTGTAGGTTCCTTAGAAGATCCTTTACATGCTCTAAACCTACATTCTACAATGCAACAGCTACACAATCATACTACAAAACCATTCATTATTGCGATTGATGCCTGTCTCGGCAGTGAGCAAAATGTTGGTCATATTTCAGTTCAAAGTGGACCCATCTTCCCTGGAAAAGCTGTAAAAAAAGAATTACCTCCAATTGGAGACATTTCCGTGAAAGGAATCGTCAATATTGGAGGCTTTATGGAAATGCTTGTTTTACAAAATACCAGACTTCATATTTCTTATGCAATGGCTGAAAAGCTTTCACGAGCATTATTACTGGCTGCTCATCGTTATTCACTAAAAAATGTAGAAGATAGCCACCATAACACCAACAATGACGATACCTGGCAGCAAGTTAGCAGCTTTGATCTTAGCTAAGCCTGCAATGTTTAACCCTATTGCCATAATCATAACCCCGCCAACAGCCGTCATTTCTGTAATGAACATTTGTAGTGCGGCATCAGGGATAAAGGAACTTATAACACCTGCAAAAAGAGCTATTAATCCTTGATAAACAAAGACAGGTACAGCGGATAGCAGTACACCTATACCTAAAGTAGATGCTAGAATAATGGATGTAAATCCATCTATTAATCCTTTTGTAATGAGTACATTATGATCATTACGAAGACCACTATCAAGAGCACCTATAACAGCCATTGATCCTACAACAAAAATTAGTGAGGCAGTTACAAAGCCCTCTGCTATGCTAATTTGATTTTGGTCATCCCGTTTTGTACGAAATAAACTCTCTACCCATTTACCAAGACGATTCATTTGTTTATCTAAATCTAACCACTCACCTATTACTGTACCTACCACTAAACTTACTACCAATATAATAAAATTATCACTTTCAAAGCCCATTTTTATCCCTAATAATGTGACGGCTAAACCAATAATAGAAAGGACCGTAGATTTCATAGATTCAGGGATATTTTTAAAAATCCGCCCTACTAATGATCCTGCTATAATTAACACAGCATTTATCAATGCCCCTAGTAATACCACACTTAAGCCTTCTTTCTCTCTAAAAAATAGAGAGCGCCTATTTGCTTGGCGCTCTGATTAAGTTATAGAAATATTATTTTATTCTTCCTGTATGTTTAATATTTCCAATATACGTTCTAAATCATCTTCAGAATAAAATTCAATTTCTATTTTCCCTTTATTATTTGTTTTCTTTATTTGAACATTTGTTCCAAAGTAGTCTCGTAATTGTGACTCTTTTGCAGTTACAAAGATATCTTTTTTCTTAGGAGGAATTGTTTCACGTGAAACTTCTTCATTTAAGTTTTGCACTAATAATTCAACTTGACGTACATTCAATCCTAGATTTATTACCTTATTAGCCACTTCTGATATTCTTCTTTTATTTTTTAAGCCGAGTAATGCCCGTCCCTGCCCCATCGATAAAGTTCCATCATTCATCAATTTACGTACATCTTCTGGTAATGCCAGTAGCCGAACATGATTGGCAATATGTGGTCTACTTTTTCCTAATCGCTTCGATAACTCTTCCTGTGTTAAATGTAAGTTTTCCATTAAACTCTGGTAGGCTTCTGCTTCTTCAATTACAGTTAAATCCTCACGTTGGAGGTTTTCTAAAATAGCTAGCTCCATCATTTGTGCATCAGATAGCTCTTTTATAATGACAGGAATCACCTCGAGGCCAGCTAATAGGCAAGCTCTGTAACGACGCTCCCCCGCAACAATTTCAAACTTGCGTGCTTTTTTACGCACGGCAATTGGCTGCAAAATTCCATGTTCTTTAATAGAATCAGCTAATTCTTGTAAACTTTCTTCATCGAAAATTTTACGAGGCTGAAATGGGTTCGCAACAATTAAATCTAATTGGATTTCTTCCACTTGACCACTGTGTTCTAGAGACTCTCCTGGAAATAATGCCCCAATACCCTTTCCTAGACCTTTAGCCATTTTTAATCACTTCCCTCGCCATCTCTAAATAAACTTCTGCACCTCTAGATTTTGCATCATAAGTGATGATTGGTTGACCATGACTTGGTGCCTCACTTAATCGCACATTACGAGGAATTATTGTTTTATATACTTTATCTTGGAAATACTTTTTCACTTCATCAATAACTTGCAAGCCTAAGTTTGTGCGTGCATCTAGCATTGTTAATAAAACGCCATCGATGTAAAGCTGTTGATTTAAATGCTTTTGAACGAGGCGAACTGTTGATAGTAATTGACTTAACCCTTCCAATGCATAATATTCACATTGTACAGGAATAATGAGCGCATCTGAAGCTGTTAACGCATTGATTGTTAAAAGCCCTAAAGATGGTGGACAGTCAATAATTATATAATCGAAATCCTCTTTCACATTTTGTAATGCATGTTTTAAACGTACTTCTCTGGAAATAGTTGAAACCAATTCAATTTCTGCACCTGCAAGTGAGATTGTTGCTGGCACGATAGATAAATTTTCTACATTTGTTTTTTGAATGACATTTTGAACATCTTCATCATCAATGAGCACATCATAAATGCAACCCTGTATTTCTCCTTTATTAATACCAAGTCCACTTGTTGTATTCCCCTGCGGATCAGTATCAATTAAAAGCACTTTCTTACCTAAGTATGCTAGGCAAGCGCTCAAATTGACCGAAGTTGTTGTTTTACCTACGCCACCCTTTTGATTGGCGATTGCTATAATTCTACCCATTTAAAAGCACCTGCTTTCATCTATCAAAGTTTACTTTGACAAATCATTTGTAAAATCACTATTTAATCCGCTATCTAACTTTCATTCTATCAAAAAATTTGAAGAGAGTTGTATAAAATATTAAGAATATATACAAAAAAGGAGATATCTCTATTAACCTTCTGAGATATCTCCCTTGTACAGTGATAAATTTGATCACAGATTATTTTTCTAAAATAATTTATTACACTTTTTTCTTTTTAGGAATCTTCACTGTAATTTGATAGTATTCTTCTGTATCTTCTTCTTCAGTTTTCACTGTAATCCCACTTTTTGTTACCATCGTTAATGACTGTTTGATGGTATTCAAAGCAATACGTACATCTTTACTTATAGCTTTACGTTTTGGTTTAGCTTTCTTTGGAATTGATTCTTCCTGCTCATCAGCTACAGGATGTAATATAGCCTGGATTTGCTCCTCTAACTGTCGCACATTCCAATCATTTTCAATTGCTAGCTGTAAAATTTCTAGTTGCAATGGTTGATCTTTAATAGCAATTAATGCACGTGCATGTCGTTCAGATATTTTTCGCTTCAAAATAGCTTGCTGAACTTCATCTGGCAGCCTTAATAAACGTAATTTGTTGGCTACAGTGGATTGTCCTTTTCCAAGTCTTTGGGCAAGAGCTTCCTGTGTTAGCTCATGAAGCTCTAATAATTTTTGATAGGCTACCGCTTCTTCAATTGCAGTTAACTCCTCACGCTGCAAGTTCTCTATTAACGCAATAGATGCTGTTTCCTTATCAGTTAAATTACGTACAATAGCAGGGACCTCTGTCCATTGTAGCTTTTTCATCGCTCGATAACGACGCTCACCAGCGATAATTTCATATTGATTGTCTGATGTTTTACGTACAACAATTGGCTGAATCACACCATGTGTATGAATGGTTCTTGATAATTCTTCAATTTTTTCATCATCAAAAATAGTACGTGGCTGAAAACGGTTAGGTACAATTTGATCAATAGGCAACTTTATGACTTCTTCCGCTGCATGAACCGCCTCTGCTTGTTCTACTTCATTTTTCACAATAGGCTCTGTTTTACTTCCGCCTCCAAAAAAACGTGAAAAAGGACTTTTCATCCAAGTGGCACCACCTTTAAGTAACTATCTTGCTCTGTGTCATTCTATTATTATTTATTATATTTCTTTAAATGTATATAGTTCATAGATGTCTTTTGCGTGAACCATCCATAACTAGTATGTATGCTCAAAATAGAAAAAATATTTTCCACTTTGAGAAGTTTCACATGAAACACTAATTATTGAATCGGTGTTTTATTTGGTACACCTGGCTTACGCGGATATTTTTTCGGTGTTCCTTTTATTTTATCAAATATATATAAAATGCGTTCACTTTCTTCAACAGGTAGCTTGAAAGAAAATTCCTCTCTCAGTTTAACACCTAATGTTGTTAAAGCTTTTTTAGCATCCTTTAATTCTTCTGCCCCAGCTGCGGCTTTTAAAGCAACAAAATATCCCTCTTGTTTCGCTAAAGGTACACATAACTCTGCTAGAACTGATAAACGAGCTACAGCACGTGCTGTTACCACATCAAATTGTTCGCGGTATTTTAAATTTTGACCAAACTCTTCCGCTCGAGCATGTACAAAATGCATATTCTCTAATTGTAACTCATCACTTAAATGATTTAAAAAGGTAATTCTTTTATTTAAGGAGTCGACAATTGTAACTTGTAAATGTGGGAAACAGATTTTTATTGGGATACTTGGGAAACCAGCTCCTGCCCCAACATCACAAACAGTTATGACTTTTGAAAAATCAAAGTAAAATGAAGGACTAATCGAATCGAAGAAATGCTTTAAATACACGCCTTCTAAATCTGTAATGGCAGTTAAATTCATCTTTTCATTCCACTCAACAAGTAATTCAAAATACTTTTTAAATTGAGCAATCTGTATATCAGAAAGTTCGATCCCTTTCTCTTTCAGAGCCTCAATAAATTGTTGTTCGTTCATGTAAAGTCTCCTTTGTTGATCTAGCTATACAACTCCAACTAATAGTATAGCCTTAAAAATAGGAAGCGGGCACAATGGTATGCCCGCCTCTTATTTACTTTACTGTTGTTGATGATCAGCTGCTTACTTTCGCAATTTTACCTTGTTCAATATAAACAAGCAGAATTGAAATATCAGCTGGATTAACACCAGAAATACGAGAGGCTTGCGCAATAGACAGTGGTGTAACTTGTTTTAATTTTTGACGCGCTTCTGTTGCTAAACCTGAAATAGCATCGTAATCAATATTCTCAGGAATTTTTTTGTTTTCCATTTTGTGTAGTTTCTCTACCTGTTGCAATGCTTTTTCGATATAGCCTTCATATTTAAGCTGAATTTCAATTTGTTCTTTTACTTCATCCGCCAATTCAATTTCTGCCGGAATTAAAGAAGAAATTAACTCATAATGCATTTCAGGGCGTTTTAATAAATCTGCACCACGTATACCGTCTTTTAATTCACTACCACCAACAGAACGAATAACAGATTGTGTGGCTTCATTTGGCTTAATAATGACTTCACGAAGACGTGCAATTTCATTTTCAATCAGCTCTTTTTTCTCATTGAAACTAGCATATCTTTCTTGTGGAATCATCCCCATGTTATAAGCTAACTCTACTAATCGTAGATCTGCATTATCGTGACGTAATAGTAAACGATACTCTGCACGAGATGTTAATAAACGATATGGCTCATTTGTTCCTTTAGTCACTAGGTCATCGATCAAAACGCCAATATAAGCATCTGAACGGCTTAAAATTAATTCGTCTTTACCTAATACACTAGCAGCTGCATTCATGCCCGCCATTAAGCCTTGCGCGGCAGCTTCTTCATAGCCAGATGTACCGTTAATTTGACCTGCTGTATATAAGCCTTTAATACGTTTCGTTTCTAAAGTTGGCCATAATTGTGTTGGCACAATTGAATCGTATTCAATAGCATAACCAGCACGCATCATTTCCGCATTCTCTAAGCCAGGTATAGATTTTAGTAAACGTGTTTGAACATGCTCTGGTAGGCTTGTTGACAAACCTTGAACATAAACCTCACGTGTATTGCGGCCTTCTGGCTCTAAGAAGATTTGATGTCTTGGCTTATCATTAAAACGTACAACTTTATCTTCAATAGATGGACAATAACGTGGACCTGTCCCTTTAATCATCCCTGAGTACATCGGTGAAAGATGTAAATTTGCTTCAATAATTTCATGTGTTTCAGGGCTTGTGTATGTTAACCAGCAAGGTAGCTGATCCATGATGAATTCAGTCGTTTCAAAACTAAATGCACGTGGAACATCATCTCCTGGTTGAATCTCTGTTTTGTCATAGTTTATTGTACGATTATTCACACGTGGTGGTGTACCTGTTTTAAATCGAACTAGGTCAAAACCTAGCTCTTTTAAATTATCAGCTAAGCGAATTGACGGTTGCTGGTTATTAGGACCACTTGAATATTTAATATCACCGATAATGATTTCACCACGTAGGAAAGTACCTGTTGTCACGACGACTGTTTTAGCACGATAAACGGCACCAATTTGTGTAATGACCCCTTTTACTTCCCCATCTTCAATAATTAACTCTTCAACCATCCCTTGATGGATTGTTAAGTTTGGTGTTTCCTCTAATACTCGTTTCATTTCCTGTTGATACAAAACTTTGTCCGCTTGTGCGCGCAATGCACGTACAGCTGGGCCTTTCCCTGTATTCAACATTCGCATTTGAATATGCGTTTTATCTATCACTTTCCCCATGACGCCTCCTAAAGCGTCAATCTCACGTACGACAATTCCTTTGGCAGGACCACCAATAGATGGATTACATGGCATAAATGCAATCATATCTAAATTGATTGTTAGCATTAATGTGTTAGCGCCCATTTTAGCCGCAGCATGTGCAGCTTCTGAACCTGCATGACCAGCACCAATCACAATCACATCAAACGTGCCTGCCTCATATTTTGTTGGCATGCTCGTACCTTCCTTTCTTTCTAAAAATTATTTTCCTAAACAGAACTGAGAAAATAGTTGATTGATGAGGCTTTCTTGAACAGTATCACCAATGATTTCGCCAAGTATTTCCCATGTTCTTGTTACATCAATTTGTACCATATCGACTGGTACACCATCCTGTGCAGCTGCTATTGCATCTTCTACCGTTGCTTGCGCTTGGTGCAGAAGGGCAATATGTCTTGCATTTGAAACATATGTTAAATCGCCCGCTTCGATTTGTCCCTCAAAGAATAATGCAGCAATGGCTTCTTCTAGCTCTGTAATACCTTCCTCTTGTAGCAGAGAAGTTGTTACAATGCGATGCTCACCAGCTAATTCCTTGACATGAGCCAAATCAATTTTTTGCGGTAAATCTGTTTTATTGACAATGACAATGTAATCCATCGCTTCAATTGTTTCGAATAGACGCTCATCCTCAGCAGTTAATTCATCTGCATAGTTTAATACAAACAGAATTAAATCAGCTCCACGAAGAGCTTCCCGTGAGCGTTCTACTCCAATTCGTTCAACAATATCTTCTGTTTCCCGAATACCCGCTGTATCCACTAAACGAAGTGGAACACCTCGGACATTGACGTACTCCTCTATAATATCACGAGTAGTCCCTGCAATATCTGTCACTATGGCCTTATTTTCTTGTACTAAGCTATTTAATAGTGAAGATTTCCCAACGTTCGGACGACCTAAAATAACTGTTGATAATCCCTCACGTAAAATTTTTCCTTGAGAAGATGTTTGCAAAAGTTTTATAATTTCATTTTTTACCCATGTACATTTCTCTACTAATACAGGTACAGTCATTTCTTCTACATCATCATACTCTGGATAATCTATATTAACCTCTACTTGGGCTAATGTCTCTAGTAAAGCTTGGCGCAAATCACCAATAAGTCTCGATAATTTTCCATCCATTTGACCCAGAGCCACATTCATCGCACGATCTGTTTTAGCTCTTATCAAATCCATTACTGCTTCAGCCTGTGATAAATCAATACGTCCATTTAAAAAGGCACGTTTTGTGAATTCACCTGGCTCAGCTAGCCTTGCTCCATTTGTTAAAGCAAGTTGCAACACGCGTTTGACTGAAACTAATCCACCATGACAGTTTATTTCAACTACATCCTCACGTGTGAATGTTTTTGGCCCACGCATCAGCGATAGCATTACTTCCTCTACTACCTCATTAGTTTTAGGATCGACTAAATGTCCATAATGAATAGTGTGCGAATCTTTGGTTGTTAAACTTTTTCCCCCGGGTGATTTGAATATTTTATCTGCAATCGTCACAGCCTCGTCTCCACTTAAACGAACGATGGCTATGGCACCTTCACCCATCGGTGTGGATATCGCAGCAATTGTATCGAACTCCATTTAATGACCTCCTCAACGTTATCCACATGTGGATAATCAAAACCGACCAATACTTACTAACACCTTAGACTAACATATTTTCAACAAAATCTAAAGTAAGGATCATTTCCAAATGTGGATAAAATCAATTTTTCGCTAATCCTATTTTCGACAAAATTTGCTATGTTTCATTAAAAAAGGTCATTTTATCTAAAAGATAAAATGACCTTTCAAAATATATTGTCTGTATGATTATGTGAAACAGTTTAATTATTTTTTTACTGGTTCTATTACTAAATAACGATTAGGCTCGGTACCTTCTGAATACGTTTCAAGATCTAGACGATTTGCTAATTGATTATGAATTATCTTTCGTTCGTAAGACGGCATTGGTTCAAATGCCACACGTTGATTTAAGCGTAATGCTTTATCCGCCATTCGATCCGCAAGTAATTCTAAAGCTACTTGTCGACGCTCGCGATAATTTTCTACATCCAGTTTCACCATTAAGAACTGCTTTGCGCTTTTATTTAATACGAGTTGCGTTAATTGCTGTAAGGAATTTAATGTTTGACCTCGTTTCCCTATAAGCAGGGCAGCTTTCTCACTTTTGAGTTGAAATAATACATATTTCCCTTCGCGTGTCGTAGCAATTTCAAGATCATGAATAGCCAATTGTTCAGCGATACTACTTAAATAAGCCTTTGCCTCTTCAATTGGATTTGCTGAGTCTCCATCCTCATCTTGTTCTTTAACGACTTGTTGAACTTCTTCCATTTCACTTGGTTGTTCAGAAACTTGTGAACTTAGTGTTTCAACATCATCTACTACTGTTACTACCTGCAATTGAGCATTGTCGCTTTCAATTGTCGGAACCTGAACTTCTTTTACTGTTACACGTACCTCTGCAGAACGTGCACCAAAACCTAAAAATCCTTTTTTACCTTCTTGTAAAACTTCAACATCTACTTGTTCACGGGTTTTGCCAAGTTTCTGTAACGCCAATGAGATCGCTTCTTGTGTTGTTGCGCCTATTTGCGTAAGTTGTTTCACTTTTTAGCCCCTCCATTTTGAGCAGGTTGTGTTTTATCTTTATTCCAGGGTTTATAAATGTACAAGTTTTGGAAAATCGAAATAATGTTTCCGATTACCCAGTATAATGATAATGCAGCTGGTAAGGCCATACCAAAACCAATAATCATGAATGGCATAATATACATCATAATTTTCATTTGAGGATTATCCATTGCTGGTCCTGTACGTAACACGATAAATTGCATTAAGCCAGCTGTAATAGCTAATGCAGGTGCAGGATCTGCTAGCGGGAAGATAAAGAAATTCCCTAGATCAAATGTTGATGTTGCATTCATACGGCTAATTGCATGATAGAAACCAATTAAGATTGGCATTTGAATGATTACTGGTAAGCATCCTGCAAGTGGATTTACTCCAGATTCACTCATTAACTTCATCATTTCTTGCTGATATTGTTGTTGTGTCTGAGCATCCTTAGAAGCATACTTCTTTTGCAGTTCCTTCAATTTTGGTTGAATTTCTTGCATCTTTTTAGAACTCTTTGTTTGTTTGATCATCAATGGCAAAATTGCTAAACGAATAATAATCGTTACGGCAATGATCCCCCATGCATACGTACCTAGCAGATCAGCAAAGTATTTTATTGCTGATACCAACGGCCAAACAATGAATTCATTCCAGAAGCCTGTGCTATCTTTGGAAATTGGTTCATTGAATTCTGTACAACCAGAAAGTAGTAAGGCTACTGATACTAGTGACAAAATTACCCAATGTTGTTTTTTCAACCTTCTTCCCCCTACAATTCCTATTCACTTTTTCTTATTCTATATGCTTCTTTTTGTACCGACAGTTTCCTCTCACATAATCGGTTAAATAACAGTAGCCTTATCTTTATTTCAGTCCACTTTTGAGAGTCCTCGATGAAGATAAAGTTATCAGTTATTTTATCATGCCTATAACATTCACTCTACTAAATATTCTAACTACACACGCTTATTCCTAAGATAAGTTGTGAATTTTACATATTTTTAAGCGAAAACTCTCGCCAGGAATACCCCCATGCGTATAATTCTCTTACATATAATTTTATGAAAAATCACATATTATCTATTCTATTGCTAACAGTACAGGCGTAATTTCACCACTTGGTTGCATACATTACACTTTTTTCATTACCTTTGCGATTCGTAGTACATGCTGCAAACTTTGTTTCACTTCATGAAAATCCATAGTGGCCGCCGGATGTCTGGCGATAATAACATAATCCATATTCGGCTTTAGATCATCTTTTAACTCATGAATACTTTGTCGAATATAGCGTTTTACTTGGTTGCGTGTTACCGCATTCCCAAGCTTCTTACTAACTGATAAACCTACACGAAATTCCGTTTGTCCCTCTTTTACTAAAAAATAAACAACAAACTGACGATTAGCGAAAGATTTACCTTTTTTAAACACCTTTTGAAAATCATCATTCTTCTTCACTCGTTGGCGTTTTTTCATTTCTTTCACCTGCTATTAGATAATATCTTTTGATCCTCATTTCTAGGTTTACCAAAAATAAAGAAAAAAAAGACCACTGATGTGGCTCAGTGGACTTATTTTATGCTGATAAAACTTTTCTTCCTTTACGACGACGAGCAGCAAGAACTTTGCGACCGTTTTTCGTGCTCATACGTGCGCGGAAACCGTGTACTTTGCTGTGCTTACGTTTTTTTGGTTGGTAAGTACGTTTCATTTATATAGACACCTCCTGATATGAGTTGAATTTTTCAACATACAGACTCGAATATTATATAAAGTATCTAGTTATTTTGTCAATGAATTTCACAAATTTCTTTTAATCGGTCGAACTATCTATTTATTCTATTCTTAATTTTCTAGTGTTCGGCTCCCTACTTAGAAATATTTTTTCTCCATAAACATAAAAATATTTATCCACAGAGTACTTGTTTTTTTTACACAGAGTTGTGTATAGTATTTTTTGCATTATTTTTTATCCACAACAATTATCTACAGGTTTCTCACATAAGCAGTGCTTGTGGACAACTATAAAGTGCATAACTGCAAGCTATGTGGATAAGTTTCACAAACTATTGAAATAGCTTTGTTTTTCTGATACGATTACTGTGCTTCACTTTGTTGAAAACTAAAACGAACATTTTAATTATCCACAACTGTTAATATGCTGTGGATAATTTTCATCACAGCCTTTGGTTAACTTTTATCCACAACTTGTGATTATGTGGACGAGTTATAAAATGAACGTATTTACAATTCTATAAATGCGATTTTTTTTTGTATTGAACACTGTAAAGGAGATTAGCAGCTTGGAACATTTAGAAGAACTATGGAACAATGTCCTGGCTCAAGTTGAACAAAAAATTTCTAAACCAAGCTTCGAAACGTGGCTAAAGTCTACGAAGTTACTATCTTACAATGGTAGTGGGTCCACTGTGACAATTGCTGCGCCAAATTCGTTTGCTCGAGACTGGCTTGAAAATCATTATATTCATTTGATTACAGGTATATTAACGGAGCTAACAGGCGAAGACTTGCTTATTAAATTTGTTGTTCAAAAAAACCAGGATTCGGACGATTTTGATTTGCCAGCGCCGATTATCCAAGCAAAAAATAATGAACATCATGATATTTCACCAGGTATGTTAAACCCGAAATATACTTTTGATACGTTTGTTATTGGCTCTGGTAACCGCTTTGCACATGCAGCTTCGTTAGCTGTAGCTGAAGCACCTGCTAAGGCATACAATCCATTCTTTATTTATGGGGGAGTAGGGCTAGGTAAAACGCACTTAATGCACGCTATTGGTCATTATGTACTAGAGCATAATCCAAATGCAAAAGTAGTGTATTTATCATCCGAGAAATTTACAAATGAATTTATTAACTCAATTCGTGATAACAAAGCACTTGATTTTCGCAATAAGTACCGCAACGTGGATGTACTGCTAATTGATGATATTCAATTCCTTGCTGGAAAAGAATCAACTCAAGAAGAATTTTTCCACACGTTTAATACTTTACATGAAGAATCCAAACAAATTGTTATTTCAAGTGACCGGCCTCCTAAGGAGATTCCAACTTTAGAAGATCGGCTCCGTTCACGTTTCGAATGGGGGTTAATAACTGATATTGCGCCGCCCGATTTGGAAACTCGTATCGCTATTTTGCGTAAAAAAGCAAAAGCAGACGGTTTAGAGGTACCAAATGAAGTAATGCTTTATATTGCGAACCAGATCGACTCCAATATTAGGGAGCTTGAAGGTGCGCTTATTCGCGTCGTTGCCTACTCATCACTTGTAAACAAAGATATTACTGCGACATTAGCTGCCGAGGCCTTGAAGGATATCATTCCTAATTCAAAACCGCGAACAGTGACAATATTAGACATTCAAAATGCAGTAGGGGAACATTTTAGTATACGTTTGGAAGATTTCGCTGCCAAAAAACGTACTAAATTAATTGCTTTTCCACGTCAAATCGCTATGTACTTATCACGCGAGTTGACAGATTTTTCGCTGCCAAAAATTGGCGAAGAATTTGGCGGCCGCGACCATACGACTGTCATACATGCGCACGAAAAAATATCTTCTATGTTGAAAAATGACGTGCAACTTCAACAAGATGTTAAACAAATTCGTAGTATGCTAGGCAAGTAATTGCTGTGGACAAACTAACTATTTAAACACAAACTTATACACAGTCTATCTACATGTGGATAGACTGATTTTATTCATATAAATACACTTATCCACAAATCCACAGGGCCTATTACTATATCTTTTTATTTTATATAAATAAATAATATAAATATGTGAGGGAAAACGAATGAAATTTGATATTTTACGTGACCGTTTATTAGAAGGTTTAAATGATGTCATGAAAGCAGTAAGTTCAAAAACAACTATTCCAATTTTAACTGGGATTAAAATTGATGTAACAGAGGAAGGTATCCGCTTAACTGGTAGTGATGCTGATATAACTATTCAAACATTTATTCCAGTAGAAGAAGATGGACAACAAATTATTCACATTACAGAAACAGGTTCAATTGTTGTACAAGCACGTATGTTTAATGAAATCGTACGTAAATTACCAACAAACGATGTTGAAATACAAGTAACACCTGGTTTCCAAACGCATATTCGTTCAGGGAAATCGGAATTCCATTTAATTGGCTCAGATGCAGCAGAGTATCCTTTGTTACCAGAGCTTACAGAAGATCAAAAATTTACTATTCCTGCTGATCTCTTAAAAACAATTATCCGTGAAACAGTATTCGCTGTTGCCACTTCAGAAAGTAGACCCGTGTTGACAGGTGTAAACTGGCAGATCAAAAATGAAACATTAATCTGTGTTGCAACAGATAGCCATCGTTTAGCAAGACGTAAAGTGCAACTCGAAAATTTACCAGAAGTTGAACATAGTGTAGTAATTCCAGGGAAAAGTTTGAATGAATTAAATAAAGTTCTTGAAGATTCTACAAATCTTGTCCAAATCGTTATTACAAGTCAGCAAGTATTATTTAAAACTGGTGATGTATTATTCTTCTCTCGCTTACTGGAAGGAAATTATCCTGACACAACTCGTTTAATTCCTGAAGAATATCAAACGAATGTAACAATTAATGGTAAATCTTTATTACAAGCTATTGACCGTGCATCACTTGTTGCACGAGGCGATCGTAATAATGTTGTCCGTTTTGAAATTTTAGATAACCAAGCAGTTGAAGTTTCTTCTAACTCTCCTGAAATCGGTAAAGTACAAGAAGAAATTCCTGTGGAAGCATTAGAAGGGGAAGGTTTGAAAATTTCATTCAGTGCAAAATATATGATGGAAGCATTAAAAGCAATAGATGGACAAGACGTAGTTATTCAATTTACCGGGGCAATGAGACCGTTTATTTTACGTTCCGTTCATGATGATGCTATTTTACAATTAATTTTACCTGTACGAACTTACTAAAGAATATAAGATCTGTTAAGATAGTCGCTCATAGTGACTATCTTTTTTTACTTATGGCGTAATTTTAGGTATGATAGAGAGATAGACAGTCTGTATTCGGAGGGGAACACACTATGCAGGACATTAAAATTGATGAGGAGTTCATCACGTTAGGGCAACTTTTAAAAATTACTGATGCCATTAGTTCAGGTGGAATGGCCAAGTGGTTTTTACAAGAACATGCTGTATATGTAAATGGAGAAGTAGACGATCGTCGAGGTCGAAAATTACGTAACGGAGATATTGTAAATATTCCTGGATGTGGTCGTTTTCAAATTATAGGACCAACTGGACAATAAATTATGTATATTGAGCAAATAAAACTTACAAATTACCGTAACTATGATGCCTTAGCTTTAAACTTCTCTCCAAAAATTAATGTTTTCATTGGTGAAAATGCACAAGGAAAAACAAATGTTATGGAGTCCATCTATGTTTTAGCAATGGCTAAGTCCCATCGAACAACGAACGATAAAGAATTGATACGTTGGGATTCAGACTATGGTAAAATAGAAGGGGCCGTTAAAAAAAGGCATGGTATTTTACCGATCGAACTTACGATTACAAAGAAAGGTAAAAAGGGCAAGATAAATCATATAGAGCAAAGTCGCCTTAGTCATTATATTGGTCAAATGAATGTCGTTATGTTTGCGCCAGAGGATTTGAACGTTGTAAAGGGAAGTCCGCAAATACGTCGGCGTTTTATTGATATGGAGATTGGGCAAATTTCGCCTGTCTATTTACATGATTTATTAACCTTTCAAAAAGTTTTAAAACAACGTAACCATTTTTTAAAAATGAACCAAGGCAAGTCCATGTCCAATGATGTGATGTATGAGGTCTACAATGAACAATATATTCACGCTGCTACCCAAATTATTCGTAAAAGATTTCAATTTATGGATTTATTGCAGGAGTGGGCGGAACCCATACACGCAGGTATATCGCAAGGTAAGGAAACACTTGTTATAAAATATCGTACGGTAGCTGGTATTGAAAAAGAGCACTCTACTAGTGAAATTGAAAATACTTTACATCAAAAATTAATTGAAGCGAGAGAACGTGAATTTGATAGAGGCGTGACACTAGTTGGTCCACACCGAGATGATTTACAGTTTTTAGTCAATGGCTATGATGTCCAAACTTATGGTTCACAAGGGCAACAGCGAACTACTGCATTATCTTTAAAGCTTGCTGAAATTGAATTAATTAAACAAGAAACAAAAGAAACACCCATACTACTTTTAGATGATGTTTTATCGGAACTCGATGATTATCGCCAATCGCATTTATTAAATACCATTCAGGGTGAAGTCCAAACCTTTGTAACAACCACAAGTGTGGAAGGAATTCATCATGAAACGATGGAACAGGCTCAACTGTTCCACGTGAAACAAGGTGCGATTGAAAGAAGTTAGCCAGGGTAGTTTTTTAGATTACAAAAAGAATGGTAATAGTCAGCTCGGTTGACTGTTCATTCATTTACACACAATGATGTTATGAAGGAGTAGATGAAAGCCGTGGCTATAGAGAACGAAGGTTTACAAAACCAAGCTTATGAGGCCGATCAGATACAGGTATTAGAAGGTTTAGAAGCAGTACGTAAAAGACCAGGGATGTATATCGGTTCAACTAGCTCTAAAGGGCTTCACCATTTAGTATGGGAAATTGTTGATAATAGTATCGATGAAGCACTTGCAGGATTTTGTACAGATATAAAAGTAACAATTGAAAAAGAAAACTGGATTCGTGTAGAAGATAACGGTCGAGGTATTCCAGTTAGTATTCAAGAAAAAATGGGTAAGCCGGCTGTTGAAGTTATTATGACTGTTTTACATGCTGGTGGTAAATTTGGCGGTGGAGGCTATAAAGTTTCTGGTGGTCTTCATGGAGTTGGAGCATCAGTAGTAAATGCACTTTCTATTGAAACAATTGTCCAAGTACACCGTGAAGGTCATATCCATGAAATAAAATTTGAACGTGGAAAAACAGTTCAAGAATTAACAGTTATCGGTGATACAGATCATAATGGTACAACAACGCGTTTTAAAGCTGACCCAGAAATATTTAAAGAAACAACTGTTTATGAATATGATATTTTAGCTCATCGTATTAGAGAATTGGCTTATTTAAATCGTGGTATTAAGATTACGATTGCTGATGAACGTGAAGAAGAGATTCGCTCAACAACATACCACTATGAAGGTGGTATTCGTTCTTATGTTGAGCATTTAAATCAATCTAAAGACCCAATCCATGATCCAATTGATGTTCTTGGAGAGAAGGATGGCATCACAGTAGAAATTGCTATGCAATATAATGCTGGATTCTCTTCTAATATTTTTTCATTTGCTAATAACATTAATACGTATGAGGGCGGTACACATGAATCAGGGTTTAAAACAGCCCTTACACGCGTTATTAATGACTATGCACGAAAAAGTGGATTACTAAAAGAATCTGACGCTAATCTTACAGGTGAGGATGTACGAGAAGGGTTAACAGCTATAGTTTCTGTTAAACATCCAGATCCTCAATTTGAAGGACAAACAAAAACAAAGTTAGGGAATTCAGAGGTAAGTCAAATTACCAATTCTTTGTTCTCAGATGGTTTTGAGCGTTTTATGTTAGAAAATCCAACGGTTGCACGAAAAATTGTGGAAAAAGGATTAATGGCAGCACGTGCTCGTGTAGCTGCGAAAAAAGCACGTGAGTTTACTCGTCGTAAAAATGCTCTCGAAGTATCTAGCTTACCGGGTAAATTAGCTGATTGTTCTTCTACTAACCCAGCTGATTGTGAAATTTATATTGTTGAGGGTGATTCTGCCGGTGGTTCGGCTAAATCCGGACGTGATCGACACTTTCAAGCAATTTTACCTTTACGAGGTAAAATCCTTAACGTTGAGAAAGCTCGACTAGATAAAATTTTATCGAATGCGGAAATCCGTGCAATGATAACAGCATTCGGCACTGGTATTGGTGAGGAGTTTAATTTAGAGAAAGCTCGTTATCATAAAATCATTATCATGACAGATGCCGATGTCGATGGGGCACATATTCGTACATTACTTTTAACATTCTTCTTCCGTTTCCTTCGACCACTTATAGAAGCAGGCTATATTTATATTGCACAGCCACCACTTTATCAAGTGAAACAAGGTAAACATATTGAGTACTGCTATGATGAAGAGACATTAAAAGAAATTTTAGAACGGCTACCAAAAATGCCAAAACCAAATGTGCAGCGTTATAAAGGTCTTGGTGAAATGAACGCTGAGCAGCTTTGGGAAACAACAATGGATCCTGAGTACCGTACATTATTACAAGTAGAATTAGATGATGCAATTAAAGCAAACCAAGCATTTGAACGTTTAATGGGCGATGAAGTTGAACCTCGTCGTCAATTTATCGAGGAAAATGCCGTATACGCTAATTTAGATATCTAATTTTTCTTGAGAGGAGGTCTACACTTTGTCAGAACAAGAACGCTCCGGTGTTAAAGGAATTAATATAACAGAAGAAATTGAAACATCCTTTCTTGATTATGCAATGAGTGTAATTGTATCACGTGCATTACCTGATGTACGTGATGGATTAAAACCAGTTCATCGTCGTATTTTATATGGGATGCAGGAATTAGGTAATACAGCAGATAAAGCCTACAAAAAGTCAGCACGTATCGTTGGGGATGTAATGGGTAAGTACCATCCACATGGTGACTCTTCCATCTATGATGCAATGGTACGTATGGCACAAGATTTTAGCTATCGCTACATGCTTGTTGATGGTCACGGAAACTTCGGCTCTGTTGATGGTGATGGCGCAGCAGCCATGCGATATACAGAATCACGTATGTCTAAAATAGCAATGGAAATGCTCCGTGATATTAATAAAGATACAATTGACTATACAGATAACTATGATGGATCAGAAAAAGAACCAATAGTTTTACCAAGTCGCTATCCAAATCTTTTAGTCAACGGTGCTGCAGGGATTGCTGTAGGTATGGCAACAAATATTCCACCACATCAATTGGGTGAAACAATTGATGCTGTTATAGCACTTTCTGAAAATCCAGCCATTACGACTGAAGAGCTAATGGAAATCATTCCTGGCCCTGATTTTCCTACTGGTGGATTAATTTTAGGACGTAGTGGTATTCGTAGAGCCTATGAAACTGGTCGAGGTTCCATTATCATCCGTGCGAAAGTGGAAATTGAGCAAAAGGCAAATGGTAAGGAAACTATTCTTATTCATGAATTACCTTACCAAGTGAATAAGGCTAAGCTCATTGAAAAAATTGCAGAGCTTGTACGTGATAAAAAAATAGATGGAATCACAAATTTACGTGATGAATCAGACCGTCGCGGTATGCGTGTAGTGATTGAAGTTCGTAAAGATGCAAATGCTAATGTTGTACTAAATAATTTATATAAACAAACAGCTATGCAATCTAGCTTCGGTATCAATATGCTATCTTTAGTAAATGGTCAGCCTAAAGTATTAGGCTTAAAAGAAATGCTATACCATTATTTAGAACACCAAAAAGTAATTATTCGTCGTCGTACAGAGTTTGATCTTCGAAAAGCTGAAGACCGCGCTCACATTTTAGAGGGCTTACGAATCGCACTCGATCATATTGATGAAATAATCGCTATTATACGTGGTTCACGTAGTGGTGAAGAAGCAAAACCTCAATTAATGGAACGTTTTAACTTATCTGAGCGTCAGGCTCAAGCTATTTTAGATATGCGCCTCGTTCGGTTAAGTGGCTTAGAACGTGAAAAAATTGAGGCAGAATATCAAGAGCTTCAAGTTCTTATAGCTGAATTAAAGGCAATCTTAGCAGATGAAGAGAAAATTGTAGATATTATTCGTACTGAAATCTTAGAGTTGAAAGAACGTTTTAATGATATACGCCGTACTGAGATTACATCAGGTGGAATTGAAATGATTGAGGATGAGGATTTAATTCCTGTTGAAAACTCAGTTGTTACTTTAACACATAATGGCTATATAAAGCGTTTAGCTGCGAATACATATCGTAGTCAAAAGCGTGGTGGTCGTGGTGTACAAGGAATGGGTACAAATGAAGACGACTTTGTAGAGCATCTAATGAATACTTCTACCCACGATACAATTTTATTCTTCACGTCTAAAGGTAAAGTATTTAGAGCAAAAGGATATGAAATTCCTGAGTTCGGTCGTACTGCTAAAGGGTTACCTATCGTAAACTTGCTCAATATAGAAAAAGGCGAAAAAGTAACAGCTATGATTCGTGTTGCGTCGTTTGATGACGATGCTTACTTTATCTTTACCACAAAAACAGGTATTACAAAACGTACTCCTGTATCGCAATTTGCTAACATCCGAACAAATGGTTTAATCGCAATCAGCTTGAGAGAAGACGACGATCTTATTTCTGTACGTCTTACAGATGGAGAGAAACAAGTCATTATTGGTACACGCGATGGCATGCTCGTTCGTTTCCAAGAAGACGACATTCGATCTATGGGCCGTACAGCTGGTGGTGTACGAGGCATTAAGCTACGTGATGGTGACGAAGTAGTTGGTATGGAGATTGTTGAGCCAGGGCAAGAAATTTTAGTAGTAACTGAAAAAGGTTACGGTAAACGTACTTCTGAAGAGGACTATCGTTTACAAAGTCGTGGTGGAGTAGGACTGAAAACTATCCAGATTACAGATAAGAATGGTCCAATGGTGGCTGTAAAAACCGTCGATGGTTCTGAGGATTTAATGCTTATAACTATTAATGGTATGCTTATCCGTATGGATGTGAACGATATTTCATTAATTGGGCGCAGTACGCAAGGTGTACGTTTAATTCGACTAGGAGATGACGAATTGGTTGCAACTGTCGCTAAAGTGGAAAAAGCAGAAGAGTCTTTAGAAGACGAAGAGGAAGTCGAAGAATAATATAATCCGATGATGACATTATTGAATGTCGTCATCGGTTTTTTTACGTAAATAATGAAATATAAGTAATTATTTTGAATTCCATGATAAAATGAAAATACCTTATTTTGAAGCAAGAAAATAGTGGAGAGGTGTTCATTCCGTGGAAACTATACATGTTCCAATTTCAGAGCTAGGTGTTGGCAAGGTAATTTCTGAAGATATATTTGCTAATACACAGTATCCGATTATTTTCAAAGATACAATGATTTCTTATGTACACTTACAAGTTTTTCATGCATTTAATATTTTCACCGTCCCCGTTTACAAAAGTGAAAATGATACTCGTGTAGAAAAGAATGAGAGCGATGTCGAAGTTACAATAGAAGAAATTCCGACTTTTAGAAAAATCTATAATCATTCTGTTGAACAGTTTAAAAAAGAATTTAAAAACTGGGAAGCGGGAGCCAAGGTAGATATTGCAAAGGCCAGAACAATTATTTTACCTCTAGTAGAGATGGTACTAGAAGATCGTACTATTATTTTTGATTTAAATGAGTATTCAAATCCAAAAGACTACCTGTATCATCATTGTGTAGCAACTGGTTTAATTGCCTCAGTTATTGCTCAAAAACTTGGTTATGATAGAGGGACAACTATTCAAGTAGCCATCGGTGGTTTATTAGCTGATTGTGGTATGGCTAAAGTACATCCCCGTATCAGGGATAAGAAGACACCATTAACAGAGCAAGAATATGATGAGATTTATAAACATCCCATTTATAGCCATAATATGGTGAAAGATTTGACCATTTTAAAAGAAACGATGAAAGAAGCAATCTTCCAACATCATGAACGTTTAAATGGTAGTGGATATCCGAAGAACGAAAAGATCGCAAATATTTCTATATTTGCACAAATCATTGCTGTTGCAGACGTTTTTCATGCTATGACATGTGAACGAGTGTATAGAACAAAACAATCTTCATTTAAAGTGATAGAAATGATCAATGAATCTGAGTTTGGTAAATTTGATATTAAAGTAGTACGTGCATTAATTGATATTGTTGCAGATCTTCCAATAGGTACAATTGTAGAACTTTCTAATTTAGAACGTGGGGAAGTAATGTATGTAAATAAATTTGCCCCAACACGACCACTTATTAAATTAATTCATTCAGGGGAAATTTTTGATTTAGGGAAAAATCGTAGCTTCTATATTTCACGTATCATAACTAATTAATAGATAAAGGGGCAAACTATATTATGTGGTTTGCCTTTTTTTATCAGGTAAGAGATTTACTCTACGCAAGTGCTAGTATAAATAGGTGAGATATTAGTAGTTTCCTTAAGAAATACTTCGCAATATTAATCAATTAAATAGTGAGGATTTTAACCATAATTGTGTTTTGAAACATTTATATATATTGTATTAAAATATTTTTGGAGAAAGTGTTGACTTTGTTTTTGAATCTTGATATTATTAATGAGTCGCCAAGAGGTGACGACGAAATAAAGAACATGAACCTTGAAAACTGAACAAGCAAAACGTAATCAATAAAGTTTTAAGTAGCTAGTTTAGCTAGTGAACGAAACACAATTTTGGACATCAAACATGATGCCAGCAAAACAATTTGAGCTAATCA